>JBMYOR010000023.1:0-15222 GCA_049599535.1 Bacteroidia bacterium
AGTTATATAAACATCAGCATTTTCTTGGGTTTTTTCTTCAATAGGTGGCATGTCTACTAGATCAACACCAGTGCCAGCCTCAACTCCAATTGATCCAAAACTTGTTTTGTTGTATTTAAAACCAACTTCGCCCAACTCGCGTTCTGTTTCTACTTCTTCACCTTTAGGTTTTGGTTTACTCTTTAAGGCACTCGCAAAATCTGAGAAATCTTTTTCTTTTGGAGTCTCAACAGGCTCTTCAATTGGCACTGTCGGTGTTTCTGTTTCAATCGGTTCTACAGGTGTTTCGGTAGCGTCAATTTCAGGAGCATCAGCTTCATCGCTTGTTTGCATTTCATTTTCAGCTGGCGCCTCAGTTTCTATTGGTTCAACAGGTTCTTCAGGCTCAGTGATTTCTTCAGGTTCTTCGGTATTTTCATTTTCTTCTTCAACAGGCTCTTCTATTGGCTCAATAATATCTTCTTCGCCATCTTCATAGCCTACCAATACAAACTGACCTTCTTCTGCCGGTAGGGGCAACGGTGTTACAAATCCAAAAATGGTAAATAGTAGTGTGATAACTGAAACTATTGATACTGTAATAAACAACGAGCGCCTTCTGTTTTGAGAGTCTTCGTTGTCATTAAATAAATTTGTAATGCGGTCTTTGTTGAGTAGTGACATGGTTTATGCTTAAAACTGCTCTTAGATGCAATTATTGTTTCAGTTCCATAAATTATTCAGGCTGGGTAGCCAAAATAACCTTTTGCTTAATCTTTTTTCCAATCGACATTATTTCAGTAATGTCTTTAATCGGAATTTCTTCGTGCGCATTTATTACAATGGTAGCTTCATATTTGGGATAGCTCGATAGTTTCTGCCTAAGCACTCTCTCAAGTTCAGGTCGGTTTACAGTTTCGGTACTGTTACCGTTTTTATCTGATATGGAGTAATTTTCGTCAGCATCAATATTTACGCTAATAGTTTGCTTGGCAAGAGTTTGCTCACTGTGTTTAGGCAATACTAGTTTTAGGGCATTTGGAGCCACAAAAGTTGATGTAAGCAAAAAGAATATGAGTAGTAGAAAAATAATGTCGGTTAAAGACGACATTGAAAATTCTGCGTTTGCTTTATTGGTTCTTTTTATCGCCATTATTACTCTGAATGTGCGGGTTCTTGCAAAAGATCAATAAACTCAACAGAAGTAGCTTCCATTCGGTAAACCAGTTTTTCTACCAATGATGTTAAGTAGTTGTATCCTACATAGGCAATAATACCAACACCTAAACCAAAAGCAGTGGTTACCATAGCCTCATAAATACCTCCTGCTAATTGCCCTGGGTCAATATTGTTGCCTGCTTTAGATAAATTGTAAAAGGCTTTAATCATACCCGTTACCGTACCCAAAAATCCAATCATTGGCGCCGCACCAGATATGGTGGCCATTGTGGCTAGATTTTTTTCAAGTTTGTAAACTTCTAGGTTGCCCACATTTTCAACAGATGCATGTATTTCTTTAAGCGGGGTTCCAATTCGCGTTAAACCTTTTTCAACCATTCGAGTAATAGGGGTATTGGTGCGTTGGCAAAGGTCAAGGGCTAAATCAAGGTCACCTTCTTTAATGTAATCCTTAATTTTATTCATTACAGTTGGATTTTCAACTGAACCCTTTTTAATTGAAAGGTATCGTTCAAAAAAAATGTAAATGGCTAAAACAAACAATAAAAAAAGTGGAATCATTATCCATCCACCTTTAATTAGTAGGTTTAGGATTGATAACTTTTCTTCCATTGGTTGGTCAAGAAGTCCGTCTTGTAGAAAGATGGTTAACATGTTGATTTTTAGTTATTTGGGTAATATCCAAGAGTCGATACTGTTGTCGTTAAAGATGTTTTCTTTAAATACATCGGCACTATCTCTTGTTGCGAATGTCCCAATACTAATTCTGAATTTCCCTTCCATTTTAATCACAACCGGTTCAAATCCCTTTATTTTAAGACGAGATACTTCTGATTTTACTTGATCTTCTGTTTTTACCGAAGAAGCAATAACATGGTACATTACGCTCTCAGCGCTGTTTTCGGTCAGTTTCTCAGATTTGTCAATTACTTCTGGTTCGGTAGAAATAGCAGGTTCGGTAGGTTCTGCAATTGTTGATTCTTTTGGTTCAGTAATATTAGCTGCTGATACAGTTGAATCAGATATAATTGTATCTAAACTTTGTAGCTCCTGAGCTTTGCTTGCACTTTTAGCAGATTCTTCAAGTACTTTTTTTACCAGTTCTTGTTCTTTTTTTGCGGCTTCGAGTTTTTCAAGATCTTCATCTTCAATTATTGGTACTTGAAAAAAGTTTAAACCTGCTTGGTCAATTGCTTTGGGATTAAAGCTCAACATATACAGATAAGTGGCAGAAACAGATAATACTAAAATTGCCGCTATGCTAATTCGCTTAAATCTTTGATAACTCACGGGTAGTTTTTCAATTACAATTGTTTTGGTTTCGGCCTGCGGTATTTTGGTGGGTTGCGGGCTTTCAATTAAATTACTAATTGCTAGTTGAGTTCTAGCAATTTCTAAACCAAATGAGCTCATTAAAAAATTGGCATGTGCAAAATGCCTAAATTCAATTCGCTTAGATTGATTTAATCTAAAAAGTCCTATTTCGCTTATGGTAAATTGCCCTTTTGTGGCCAAATCATTTTTCCATTTTGAAACAGTATGGTCAATATAATTCTCTGCTGCTGAGTAATTAATTTTTTGATTAATTACCAACTCTTGCGCCAAAAGGCCATCACTTGCAGTAACCTTTGGGTTAAAAACAAGCTCTTTTGAAGGTGGAATTAATGTATACCCTTTGCTGCTAAATTTTGCAGGAATTTCTTTACATAAAAAAGCACCAAAACCCGGAACTACTACAAAATTGTTTCTGTAAAGCAGCTGTTTTAGGTGAGTTTCAATCAAATGGGTTTTTCTCATAAAAGTAGGCCGCAACATTAATGATTAATGCTGAAAATGCATATTGATTTGAGAGTTAAATACGCTAATCTAGTTTTTGATTTAATAAACTTGAGAGCAGGCTAATCTCAATAGATGGTGCTACATTTTGATATAAAATATGATAAGCAGAATCTATTAAGGGCGTTGAGATATTATGGTCTTGAGAAATTTGATATACGGCCTTAGTAGCATAATAGCCTTCAGCAACCATATCCATTTCTATTTGTGCCGATTTTATGGTGTAACCGCGGCCTACCATTCTACCAAAAGTTCGGTTTCGGCTATATTGAGAATAAGCTGTTACAAGCAGGTCGCCCATGTAGCAGGTTTCTAACAAGTTGCGCTCCATAGGACTTGTAGCATCTAAAAACCTTTTAATTTCTTGCATGGCATTTGATACAAGTACCGCTTGGTAATTATCTCCAAATCCAAGCCCTTGGCAAATACCGGCTAATATGGCATATACATTTTTAAGTATTGCAGCATATTCGGTACCCACCACATCGGCAGATACATTGGTTCTTATAAATCTATTGTCAAATAAAAATGCCGATGCCTGAGCTAATGTTGTGGTTTGCGAACTAAAGGTTAAATATGATAATCGTTCAGCGGCTACCTCTTCGGCATGGCAGGGGCCTGTAATGGCCACATACTTATTTGGGTTTAGGTTAAAATTATCAACTAGGTATTCTTGCAACGATTGATTTTTATTGCCTACGGTTCCTTTTATGGCTGAAATAATAGTTTTACCTTTAAAATCATCAGGCTCAAGGTCATCAATTACCTGTTTTATATACGCCGATGGTATTGCAAGTATTACAACATTGCAATCTTTAATCATTTCTTTAAGATTACTACCTAGTTTGTCAGGCGCAATTTTTAGTTCAACAGAGCGCAAATATTTAGGATTGTGTCTGTAACTATTAATAAAATCAATTGCATCAGGTCTGCGCACCCACCAATTAACATTACGATTGTTAAACAAAAGAATCTTGAGCAGTGCGGTAGCCCAACTGCCACTACCTACTAAAAGTATTTTAGCGTTTTCGGGCTTTAAATGTAGATTTTCTTTCAACTTTTTTTCCGTTGGTCAAGTATAACGATATTGCATCATATGGGCCGGTAATTATTTCGTCACCTTTGGCAATCCCTTCTAAAATTTCAATGTAAAAATCATCCTGAATACCTGTTTTAACTCTTGTTTCCACGGCTTCACCATTATTAAAAAGGTATACAATTTCAACCAATTGTTCTTCGGTCGATGTGCTATCTATTTTAACTTCCTTAGTGGTAACAGCCAAAATAGGGACACTGATAATATCAGCTTTTTGATCGGTAATTATATCAATCATGGCAGACATACCAGGCATAAACGGAGCTTGAGATGTGTCAATAATCAGGTCTTTATATGAGCTTGGTAATACTCGGGCTTTTACTTCAAAAGTTGAGCTTTGATCGCTAAAGTTTTGAGCGGTTGCATTTTTAGCCGATTTTGCAATTTCGGTAATCACTCCTTTAAATACCCTGTTAGGAAAAGCATCAATTTCGATTCTTGTTGAATCGCGCAGTGCAATACGGGTAATATCTATTTCAGATACTTCCACTAAAACCTCCATAAGCTTTAGGTTAGCAATACGCATAATTTCGGTACCTGCCATTTGGTTGGTACCTACCACCCGTTCGCCTTTTTCAACGCTAAGGCTCGAAACCGTTCCGGTAATTGGGGCGTAAATTGTGGTTCTGTTTAATCGATCAGTGGCCTCTTTTAATGATGCCTGGGCGCTTTGAACTGAGAATTTGGTGCTTTGCAATTGCTCATAAGCGGCCGCAGATTGTTGTTGTGAGACTAAATAATCCATTTCGCTAGCATCAAAATCTGCCTGAGAAATTATTTGCTTTTTAATTAGCTCTTTATTCCTAGCAAAGTTCTTTTCGGCGTTTTGAGCTCTTGTTTGTGCTTGCCTGTATGCAGCTTCGCTGGCTCTTAATTGGGCTTTAATATTATTTAAGGCGGCTAAAGATTGATTTACGGCTGCTTGATAAATATCGGGCTGTATTTTTAGTAAAAGCTCACCCTTTTTTACTTTTTGACCAAGCTTAACATTAAGTTCTAAAATTTCGCCCGAAACATCTGGGCTAATTTTCACTTCGGCTTCGGGCTGTATTTTGCCTGATGCGGTTACAATTTCAGTTAAATTTCGAGTGCCAACTTTTTCAGTTTCAACTTCAAGCTGGTTTCCTTTAAATACTCCGGTAAGTTTTAGAATTACCATAAGTAAAATAAAACCTGCCAAACCAATAATTAACCATTTGGTTAACGAGAATTTTTTTTTGCTCATTTATAAGCTTATTTCATTGCCTAAATAAAATCCGAAAGCCTTTTGTTTAAAAATCAAATCGTATTTGCTTCTCATCAAAGTTACTTCGGCATTTGTATAATTGTTTCTTGCAGTTTGATAATCAAAATAACTTGCTGCACCTGATTTAAATCTAAGCTCTGTTTGGTCTAATAGTACTTTTTGTGATTCAAAAGCTTTTAGTGATGCATTATAAGCTTTATTGGCCGCTTGCCAGCTTAAGTATGCCTGATAAATATCGTTTTGAACTTGGTTTTTAGTGTTTTGTAATTGCAGGTACTGCCGTTGATTGTTAATCTTGGCATTTTCAATGCCCGCATTTACTTGGTTTCGATTATATATCGGTATGCTCATGGTAATACCAATAGATTGTCCAAAATTGTTTTCTAATTGGTTTATAAAACCAGGCGTGCTGTAATCAAAAATTTGAGTAGTAGTAAGCACGGGGCTATTTGTGCCATCAACAAAACCAATTTGGTAGGTTTCAAATCTCGGGTTTTCAGCTACCTGACTTCTTGATGAGTATAAACTATTAACATTAGCAGATAAATTGAGCGATGGCATAAGATTGCCTTTAGCCGATTTTAGATCATCTTCAGTAGCTTCAAGCAATAATTGATCTCTGAGTATTTGCGGTAATTTATCGTAATTATCAGAGATTACTTGGCCTAAATCAAATGTGTTGGGTTTGTCTAAGTCGCTAATGTTTAGGTTGTCAAAATTTTCAACTTCAAAGCTTACATCATACTCAAGGTTCATATAAATTTTCAAGTTGAGCACTGCAATTTGAACATTGTTTTGAGCATTTATCAATTGCAGTTCATCGTTGCTTAATTGTGCTTCAAGTTCGTATTTTCTACCAATAGTCGTAGCACCGGCTTCTAGCAATACATTTACTCTTTCAAGCTGTTCAGTAGTTTGGGCTATGTTGTTTTCAAAAGTTTTTACTTGCTCTTTGGTCATTAATGCGCTTAAGTAAAGCGCAGCCACATCAAGTGCAACATTATTATTAATAGCATCAATATTTAATTTGCCTGCATCAAGGTTTTTTAAAGAGCTGGCAATATTGTTTTTTAGCCTAAAGCCATTAAAAAGTGTTACGCTAGAACCTAGGTTTAGTGAAACTGCCGTTACATTTTGATTAATAAATGTGTTTGTAAAAGGGTCAATTGTTCTACCAAAGTTGTAGCTATTGCTAACCGATGAATTTAGGTTGGGCAATCGAGCCATTTTTGCAACATTATAATTAACATGGGCTTGCTGGGTATTTAAACCAGCTTGTTGGGCTACTATATTGTTTTTTTGAGCAATTTCGATGCATTTTGATAGCGTATAAGGTGTTTGAGAAAATGAAACCGACACCCCAGTTATAAAAACGAATAATAAAAATATACGTTTGAGCATGATTTAATTGAGCTTTTGCTCGGCAAACTTAAGCTTATGGAAATTTACATTTTTAACTAAATGGCTATTTTACACAGACGGTGCATTCACAAACTTTAATAATAAGCTTAATTCTTATTGCTTTGCACTTTAAATAGGTACACAACTTATCGCTATATGAAAAGAGAAATAATTGTTTCGGTTTTGCTTTTAGCAGGTATAGTGGCGGGTAGTATTTATTATTTTACAAGCTATGCTGAAGGTGATTTTAATGCCAGTATTGAAAACGCAATTCCTGAAGAAACAATTGTTGTTTTAGATTTAGAACCGTGTTTTAATGATTTAGAAGGTGAAAAAAATGAGCTTTTAGCAAGTTTTTTGAACGATTCGCTGGTGGCTGACCTGCAATTTGAGTTAGATTTTTGGCAAAGAAAAGATACAACAATTGGGTGCGAATTATTTAAGAATGGTATTGCCGCACTAACAAGGGTAAATAGCAAACAGCTAGGTTGGCTAATTGCACTAGAACAGGTTGATGTTGAAATATTGCAACGCAAATTGGGTATAGCGCCTACACTTTTAGATGAAAACCGTAACGGGATCTTCGAATTTAATGGTAAAAAATGGCATTTCATTTACTTAGATAATATGTTAGTACTAAGTCGATTTGAAGTGATTATAGATGGGGCTAATGAAAGTTTAAAAAAAGAGTCAATAACATATTTGGCCAAACGATGGGCAAAAGGAGAACATGATATTTTAATCAATTATAACTTGTTGCCATGGTTTATTCCCAACGGAATGTCTCAGTTTCAAGACCAAGTTTATGCATTGGTTTCGCCATTAAAGGGTATTGGCACTTATCAGGTTACCAAAACTGATAAGGAGC
This sequence comes from Bacteroidia bacterium, assembly GCA_049599535.1. Classification (GTDB taxonomy): domain Bacteria; phylum Bacteroidota; class Bacteroidia; order CAILMK01; family JACPUW01; genus JACPUW01. Next base: position 7,606 of record JBMYOR010000023.1, read on the forward strand.
TTAATTTATTTGGTAGTGTTTCATCAACATCATCGTCGGGGGTTTTTAATACTGAAAATTTTGGAGCAGCAAAGCAGTTAGGTTGCTTAAATATAATTCCTTCAAATGCTGCGTTTTTTTGGGCCGAACCAACTGTAAATTTTGAAGCGAATATTAGAAGAAATAAGCTCAATGCAATGGCGAAAGCTCAAATAGATTCATTTGAAAAGGCACATCAAATTGATATAATTGAAAATTTCGCATCACATTTATCAAGTGAGTATGTAATTGCATCTATAGGAGCTTTTAATCATAGAGTTTCGGCAACAACGTATGCCGCAATACGAGTTAATAATATTGAAGAATTAACAGCTGGCTTTAACTCAATTGATACCAATAGTAAATCTGACACCATGGGCTGGGGGCAATTAAAATCGTCACAACTTTTATTGCATTTATTCGGTGAATCAGCAGCAAGTTTTACATCTCCTTATTTTGCCTTTAAAGGGGATTTCCTGTTTTTTTCAGATAGTAAAAATGTACTCTCAACTGTTTTTAGATCTATTGACAGTGAAAAAGTGCTCGCGCAAAAACTTGCTTTTGAACAAGTTGTAGACTGGACATCAGATAAATGTAATTTAGTGTTTTACGTAAACCCGAAATTAAGTTATACCATACCGCGTCAAATATTATCAAATACAGGCAAGGAGTTTTATGCAAGGCAGCTTTCTCAAATTGAATCAATCGATCATTTTGTGTTTCAATTGGTAAAAACTGAAAAAGAGTTTTTCAATCATATTTTTATTAAACAAGGGGCTAAAAAGTTACCAGAAAGTTCAGTTCTTTTTGTAAATGAACTAGAAGCAAACATAAGCGCGGGGCCATTTACGGTAACCAATTATCATACACGTAAAAATGAAATGATGGTGGTTGATGATAACGGTAAAGTTTATCAAATTAATAAAGCAAACGAAGTAGTGTGGAATTACGTGGTAAATGGTAAACTCACAAGCGAGCCATTTGAGATTGATGCCTTCAATAATAATAAGCTTCAATATTTAATTCCAACTAGTCAAGCATTGTATCTTATTGATAGAAAAGGTAGGCCTGTAAGTGGTTACCCCGTAAACTTAGCAGCCGTATCAAATGCTACTACAGCAGTATTTGATCTTAATGCCGATGGTAATAATGAGCTTTACGTGCCATGCAAATCAGGTAAATTATTTGGATATAATTATAAAGGCTTACCCTTACCTAAATGGAGCCCAATGAACCTTGATGCAGATGCAGTTGGTGAAATGCAATATTTTAAAAAGTCAGGTAAAAGCTACTATTTTTCGGCTTCTAAAAAAGGTACCATTTATTTATGGCACAGCAATGCAAAGCAAGCCATAGCGCCCATTAAAACAAACACACGATTTAAATCTAACTTTACCTTACAGTTCGGAAAACAACTTACCGATTGCAAATTATTGGCCATAGATTCTACCGGCAATTTGATAAAGACCAAGCTTGATGGATCAATTTCTAAATTAAAAATTAAGGGATTTAATAATCCAAACGGTTTTTGGGCCCAAGTTGATGGCAAATCAGGTAAAGAGTTGTTGATTTGGGAAAATCAAAATTTTCAAGTGCTCGATCAATCCTTAGTGGTTAAATTATCATTAAGCTTAGCCTATAAAATCGATAAGGTTCAAACACTTATAATGCCATCAAATGAATTGGTTTTTGCTGTACATACCAATAATAATCAGCTACAGCTTTATACTAGCCAAGGAGAGTTATTACGTTTTGAACCCTTTGAGTCAAATTCAAAAAGCGCTGCTTTGATTGATATTGATGATGACGGAGCACCTGAGTTGGTTACAGGGCTTGATAATAAATTAATAGTTTACAAGAATATAAATTAATAAAAATGAGTAATAAAACATTGGTTGAAGAAGCTTGGGAAAACCGAGACTTACTTAATGATGATAAATATAAAGCTGCAATTTTTAAAACAGTTGAAAGTTTAGATTTAGGAGAACTGAGGACAGCCGAACCATTCGGTAACGGAAACTGGCAAGTTAATGAATGGGTTAAAAAAGCAGTGATTCTTTATTTTCCTTTAAACCAAATGGAGAAAATTGAAGTAGGACCTTTTGAGTTTCACGACAAAATCCCTTTAAAAAAAGATTATGATCAAAAAGGGGTAAGGGTAGTGCCGCATGCCATTGCCCGCTATGGCGCTTTTATTCAAAAAGGAGTTGTAATGATGCCTTCGTACGTAAATATTGGTGCCTATGTAGATTCAGGAACCATGGTAGATACATGGGCAACAGTGGGTTCATGTGCTCAAATAGGTAAAAATGTGCATCTAAGCGGTGGTGTAGGTATAGGTGGCGTGTTAGAGCCCGTACAAGCCGCACCTGTAATAATTGAAGATAATTGTTTTATAGGTTCGCGCTGTATAATTGTTGAAGGTGCAAAAATTGGTGAAGAGGCTGTTTTAGGAGCCAATGTAGTCATCACCGCATCAACCAAAATAATTGATGTAAGCGGTTCTGAGCCTAAAGAATATAGAGGTGAAGTGCCTGCACGTTCGGTCGTAATTCCTGGCACAATCCCAAAAAAGTTTCCAGCAGGCGAATATCAAGTTCCAGCGGCTTTGATTATTGGTAAACGAAAAGAGTCAACCAATAAAAAAACATCGTTAAATAATGCATTGCGAGATTATAATGTTTCAGCATAATTGAAGGTCCTCATTATTCAAACGGCATTTTTGGGTGATGCCATTTTAATGAGCAGTATGGTGGAGTCCATTGCGAATCAAATTTCAGATGTTGAAATACACGTTTTGGTTCGCAGTGGTCATGGTAGTTTATATACAAATCATCCAAATGTGGGCAAAGTTTGGGAATTTGATAAGCGTAAAAAAAAGCTCCAAAACATTTTTGAACTTGGTAAACTCTTAAAAAAGGAAAGCTTTAATGTTGTTTTTAATTGCCACAGATATGCTAGCTCTGGTCTAATAGCATGTTTAACAGGAGTTAAAACTATTATTGGATTTAAAAAAAATCCACTATCTGTTTTTTTTAATAAAAGTGTAAGTCACGAACTTAAAAGTGGATGGCACGAATTGGATAGAAACCACCTGCTTTTAAAGGCCTTTTGGCCCGGTTTAAAATTATTTCCGCCTAAATTATACCCTACTTGGCTTCAAAAACAAAAGGCGGAAAACATTATGAATGGAAATGATTTTATAATCATTGCACCATCTTCGGTCTGGTATACCAAACAATATCCGATTGAAGGCTGGCGAAAACTGATAGCCAGGCTTTCATCATTTAAAATAATATTAATAGGAGTTAAATCGGATTTTGAAACTTGTGAAAAAATAGCTAAGGGTTTTGATAATGTAGCATCATTGGCTGGTCAATTAAATCTATTAGAGTCAGTGGCTTTGATTGCAAAGGCTCAAAAAGTATATGCTTGTGATTCAGCACCAACTCATATGGCATCGTCAGTAAATGTTGAAACACATACTGTATTTTGTTCAACCACCAGTGAGTTTGGATTTGGGCCAGTTTCAAACAATAGTTTTATCCATCAAACCAATGAAAAATTAGATTGCAGGCCGTGCGGCATTCATGGTAAAAAAGAATGCCCATTAGGTCATTTCAAATGTTCAAAGTTTGAAATCGAAGTTTAGCAGATTTTAGCGATCATGAGTGTGATGGTGCATTATTTTCGCACTCGTTTGGGATAAAATGATGGATTTAGTATGAGTAATTGGTATGTAGCTTACACAAAACCGCGTTCTGAAAAAAAGGCGGCTGAAAGGTTAGGTAATGCAGGTTGGGAAGTGTATTGCCCCTTAAAAAAGGAAATAAAGCAATGGAGCGATAGGAAAAAAAAGGTAGAAACTCCATTTTTTACTTCCTATTTATTTATTAAGTTAGAAAATTACGAAGTTCAAAGAGTTGAATTATTGAACGATCCGGCACTCTTAAATTTTGTGTTTTGGCAAAGGAAGCCCGCTGTAATTTCAGATAAAGAGATGCAGGATGTTATGGATTTTTTTGATAAATATGAACAGCAGAATATAAAGGCAGATAATATTACTGTGGGGTCAAGTATTGAATTAGGTGAAGGACCTTTTGCTGGTAAAAGAGGAATTGTGAAAAATATTAGTGCAAAAAAAGTTACGCTTGTGTTAGAACAATTAGGAATTCAACTTGTGGTTGACCTTGGTGAAAAATTAAATAAAAGCAGTCGCTAATTTTATTTATTTTAAGACTTAATGGATTGTTGGTTTGAATAAATTTGAGCGATACCAATTGTACTAAAAAATCATTGCAGGCCAAATAAACCTACCATCAGCATAGGCGCTTGTAATGGCTACAATCCAAAGCCCAAAAAACGAGAAGAAGCCAATACTCCAAACTGAATAAATGGATATTCTCTTTTTAATGAGCGAATATGCAAACCAAAAACCTTGTACACCAAGACTCAAAATAAGTGCAGGTACAAGCCTTGGCCTCGACAAGTTTTCATAAATAATTCTCCATTTGGGTCTCCATAAAAAATCAATGTTTTCAACTGGAGAGATATTTCTATTGATTTTATATGCAATGAGCCAAATCAAGAAGCTTACAACAGAAAACAGGATTGTCTGGTAAATCTTAGGAGTGCCTTTAAGTGGTTTTTTAGAAAGCTGGTGAGCTATAACAAAAGGAAGTAAAACAATTACTGATTCTTTAATAAATACCCCAACAGCAAAAACTACCAAGTACCATATAATTCCTTTGTTAAAAATGGCTAAATAGGCTATAATAGATGCCATGAATACTACCCAAATATCCAAATAACCTATTGATGAATAATAAGCGGTAGGAAACGAAAAAATAAATAGGGTGATTAAACTATTGTAAAGGAGTGCATTTTTAGCTAAATGTTTAAAGCAACGAGCCATTACAAATACAGTTGCCAAAAGGGCTAAAAAGTTTAAAATATTAAGGGCTGTTTCAGGTGAAAACGGAAATTTTGAAGCCAAAAAGGGGATAAGGATTCTATACCCGAAAGGAGCTTTAACTATTTCAGGCTGCCCAATACTGAAATGTGTAATTAATTCTAAGTAATATTTATCATCAGCAATCTTACTACCTATTAATCCTTCAAGCCAGTTGTTCCATCTATTAGTCCGTAGGCTAAAAACAAAAAAGACCGATAGGATTATCCATATCGGTCTTAAAAAGCTTTCTTTATTTAAAAATATTTTCTGCAATCTATAATATCATACCAGCAGCCACGGTATTATTGGTTCCTTCTTCAACCATTATAAGGCTACCAGTTACTTTGTTTTTAGTGTAGGCGTCTTTGAATAAAGGTCGAGTAGTTCTTAATTTAATTCTACCTATGTCATTCATTTTAATGGATTTGTCATCTTCCACTTTGTGAAGGGTATTAATGTCCATTTTATAAATAACTTCCTTTACCATGCATCGAGCATCAGCGTTGGCATGCATAATGGCATATTTACCACCCGGTTGCAAAGGTTTTTCACTCATCCAACAAACCATCATATCCACATCTTGATCTGTCTCAGGTTGGTTGTTAGGCTTTACAATCATATCACCACGACTGATGTCAATATCGTCTTCAAGCGTAATGGTTACTGACATAGGAGGGAAAGCTTCTTCAATCTCTCCGTTGTATGTATCGATAGATTTGATTCTTGAATTAAATCCACTTGGAAGTATTGTCACTTCATCACCTTTGCGAATTACACCTCCGGCAACTTTTCCGGCATAGCCGCGATAATCATGAAATTCGTTATTCATAGGTCGTATTACATATTGTACAGGGAATCTGCTATCAATAAAGTCATAATCCGACGCCACTTGAACAGTTTCTAGAATATGTAAAAGAGTGCTCCCTTGATACCAAGGCATGTTTTTCGATCGGTCAACAACATTGTCGCCATCAAGTGCGCTCATTGGTACAAATCGCAAATCTGGAATATTAATACGAGTTGTTAGCTCAGTATAATCATTCTTAATTTTTTCGTAAACTTCTTCAGAATAATCGACTAAATCCATCTTATTGATGGCAACAACAGCATGTTTGATACCAAGGAGAGAAACTAAAAATGAATGTCTTTTAGTTTGCTCAATTACACCAAGTCTCGCGTCAATCATGATTACAACTAGATCAGCATTAGAAGCTCCTGTTACCATATTCCTCGTGTATTGAATATGTCCAGGCGTATCTCCTAAAATGAATTTCCTTCTCGGGGTTGCAAAGTATCGGTATGCAACGTCAATTGTTATTCCTTGCTCTCTTTCAGCTTTAAGGCCGTCAGTAACCAATGCCAAGTTGGTATGGGCATCGCCACGTTTTGCGCTGCTACTTTCAACTGCTTCAAGCGTATCTTCAAATATTGTTTTTGTATCGTATAATAACCTTCCGATTAGCGTGCTTTTTCCATCGTCAACACTACCTGCAGTTACAAATTTTAATAAGTCCATTTTATTCTAATTAATGGTTATATGATATTGGTTATGGGTTTTTCTTTTGTCATTTCGAGCCTATCTAGAAATTTATATAAGTAATTATTAATACGCTATAATATTTCTCCTAATGTCTAAATGACTTAATATATGTTGATTTTAGAAATACCCTTGCTTTTTACGGTCTTCCATTGCAGATTCTGAACGTTTGTCATCAGCTCTTGATGCACGCTCAGTTAAACGCGTTACAGAAATTTCATCTACTATTTTATCAATAGTGTCCGCTTCTGATGGCCAAGCGCCAGTGCAGGTGGCATCTCCAATTGTTCTGAAACGTACTTTTTTGTTTTCAGGCGTTTCATTTTCAGCTAACTGCAAAAAGTCTGTTACAGCAAGTGTCACGCCATTTCTTTCAATTACCGGACGCTCATGAGCGAAGTAAATTGAAGGCATATCTACTTTTTCTTCTTTAAGGTATTGCCAAACGTCAAGCTCAGTCCAGTTACTAATAGGGAAAGCTCTAAAGTGCTCTCCGAAGTTCTTTTTACCATTAAAAAGTTGCCAAAGTTCAGGCCTTTGGTTTTTTGGGTCCCACTGACCAAATTCGTCTCTGTGCGAAAAGAATCTTTCTTTAGCTCTCGCTTTTTCCTCGTCTCTTCTTGCTCCACCTAACGCACAATCGAATTTATATTCTTCAATGGCGTCCATTAAGGTTATGGCCTGAATTCCATTTCTAGAAGCGTTTAAACCAGTTTCTTCAATTGCGCGTCCTTTGTCAATCGAATCTTGGACTTTAGCTACAATTAATTTAACACCGAGTTTTTCAACTATTCTATCTCTGAACTCTATGGTCTCTGGGAAGTTGTGCCCTGTGTCAACATGCATAATTGGAAAAGGAAGTTTGGCAGGGTAAAAAGCCTTGATAGCAGTATGCAATACAACAATAGAGTCTTTTCCGCCCGAAAATAGCAACACAGGGTTTTCGAACTGTGCCGCAACTTCTCTAATCACATACATTGATTCTGCTTCGAGAAGTTTTAAATGAGATAATTTGTAAGACATATTTATTTGTGTGATATCAATGGTAAAATGAATTGGTATAGTTTTTCAACACATTCATCAAGCGATTTTTCACCTGATTTCAATG
>JBMYOR010000024.1:0-15012 GCA_049599535.1 Bacteroidia bacterium
TCTAAGTGTTCAACTGTTGTAGAATCGGTTTGCGTTTGTGCAAAACCTATTGTTAGCATACTCATACCAAGCATACTACAAAACATTTTTGTTTTGTTCATTTTAATTTTTGATTATTCGGAGTCACTTCAAACGTCCCGTTTCTCAGGTTTATTAGCACTCCTTGTTCACTAGCATCTACGTTCATCATTTGGGCGGCAGATTTAAATTGCTTCAAGAGCTTTTCTTTAAATGCATAAAAACTGGCGTCAACCTTCGGCACCCCCATTTTATTGGCTGCTTGCCCCAAAAAAGGCTCAAACCTATCTTTAGATAATTGTAACCAATAGCAACCATTGTAAACATAGATATCGCCATTTCTGCGACATAAGTTCCATTGTTTTTTATTTGCTAATGAAATTAACTTTTCGATTGAAATAGTGATAAAGTGTTTTTCGGTTGGCTTTATAAGGGGTATTTCTTTATTAACAGTCAATAAATTTGTAGACGAAGTATTTTCATTCTCTTCATTTTCTTCATCCAAAGAACTAACAAAGATTTCTTTAGTAAAATCTACTTCTTCAACTGATCTCAAGAGTCCAATGAGAATAGACTCTTCGTCCATTGGCTTAATATTCTTGATTTTCATAATTAGATTTTACTTTGTGTTTATTGATGAAATTTTGAACCGCTTCTTTAGTAGTAAATACTACTGAGCCTACCTTAATAAATTCAAGTTTTCCTTGGCCACGCCAATTCTTAATTGTTCTGCCCGAAACTTTAAAAAGTCTTTGCAGGTCATTGTCATTTAGCAGGTCACCTGTTGTTAATGGTGAAATTTGATGAAGCTGCTCCTTCATTTTTTCTACGGCTTTTTGTAATCCATTTAGATCATCTTTAGTTACGAATTCGAAATTCACGTTGATTAAGAGTTAATTGGTAATTAATAATAATTGAATGCTTTGCAGCAATAAAAAAAGCTTCTGCTACTACCCACTTTGGATAGCTTAGGACCGAAAAACAATTTGGTTTTTCTAGAAATATTAAATTCTTCATGAAGCAAATCTCAAATTAATGAGCTGCTTATTGGATGGTGTTATACTGGTCAAATAACAATCTCCATTCGTTGAGTTAAATGAAGGAAAATCGAGATAATGACCAGTATATAGTTTTCAATTATTATTTATACTGGTCAAAAACAATTGTCAATTTTAGCTTTAAGCGTGACGGATGGAATGTTATTAGAAGAGTCAAACTTCATTGCATTACCCCTTTTATCAAGAAGTGTACTTGAAAAGTCGCTTTTTGATTTCCCCTTTCTTTTCCTTAACCCAAATTCCAACCTATATTCATTTATTCGCTTATATAAATAGGAAAAGCCACGAGCACTAAGGTTAGTCTTGATTTTTACAGGTGGCTCTGTCCCATATTGCAGATAGTTCTGCACGTAGAGACTTGCGTTCTTATCTCGAACAAGCACTTCATGAAAAAAAAGACGGTTTACTAGGTCGGTTACTTCTTCTGAGTTAACATCTGATAAAAGTGCACTTCGTTTGTTTATTCCAAATTCAGGGTTTAAAATTTCTTTTAAAGATGTGACCACTGGAAGTAGAAAAGGCTGATGATTGGACAAATAGTAAAGTGGCTTCTTTAGGTCTGTAGTTATTACACTCACAACAGTCCAATACTTACCTTCAAATCTCAAACTTGTTTTATGCCCTTTAAGATACGAGATTAGTTTTTCAAGTTTATACTTGCAATGCTTCAAAAAATACTCGTCCCATGTTTCTTCAATCAGTACAATATCTTCATAACCACTAGTCAAATCCTTACTAAGGGCTGATGTGAAGTAGTTAAAGTCTTTATCAAAACTTTGTCTTAGATCTCTATCGGCGAGTATCTTTTTTTTTAAAGAGTCTTCAACATTAGCCCAAGCCTTATCACTTATCAAGGCTTTTAAAAAATAGTAGGCATGTAAGATGTCCTTTGGTAAAAATCCAAGGTCATTCATTGCTTTGAGCTTATAAGTATATGCAAATGAAACATATTCATTTACATTCATCAAAAAAGCGTAAGTTTCGAGAAAAGGAAATTTGTTTCACCTATGTTTCACCAAAAAAGCCATAGAAATAAAAAATCCCCATCTACATCATGTAAACAGGGATTACAACTTTGTTGTTGTGGGCCCACATGGGCTCGAACCATGGACCCCTTGATTATGAGTCAAGTGCTCTAACCAGCTGAGCTATAGGCCCCGAAATTGAATTCATTTAAACGTATTCTCTTTCTTGGGAGCGCAAAAGTAAAATCTTCTTTGAAATTTTCTAGGCATTAAAAAATCTTTTTTACTGTAGCAGACCATCTAATTTCGTAATCCAAACTTTGAAAGCATGATTAAGAATATAATTTTTGACCTTGGGGCGGTAATTTTAGACATAAGCCTTGATGCTTATGTAGATGAATTAAAGCGACTTGCGCCTAATGCCAACTTTGAATTTGACCATAACAAGCATGCATTTTACGCTCAATACGAAAAAGGTGATTTACAAGAATTAGAGTTTTTTGAAAATATGCAATCCGTTATAAATGCCAACGTAACTATTGATGAGCTAAAAAAGGCGTGGTCTAAAATATTGTTGAATCCATACAGTAAATCAAAGGATTTTATTGACAACCTTTCATCCAAACTAAGCCTTTTTATATTGAGCAATACGAATTATAGTCACCGGGTTCAGTTTGATCATATTTTTAATGAATCATGGGGTGAAAATGAGTTTTATAATACCTTTCATCAGGTTTATTACTCATACAAAATGGGATTAATAAAGCCAGATAAAGCCATATTTGAACAGGTGCTTCAACTCGAAAAAATTGAACCTGAGCAAACACTTTTTATTGATGATAATGCAAAAAATATAAAGGCAGCTAAAGAATTAGGGTTACGTGTTTGGCATTTTAAAGGGCCCAACGATTGGGATTTTATAAAGAAAACATTTTCATTATAAGAGTTATCAAGCTGGTAACTAAAATCAAATTCAACATATTTGTCAATCTATAAAAAGAATTTATGATTATATATAGCGTAACGGTTAAAATTGATGAATCGGTAAAGCAAGATTGGTTAGATTATATGCAAAACGAACATATTCCTGATGTAATGAAATCTGGTTGTTTTACCAATCATATTTTTACAAGGGTAGTTGGTACATCTGAAGAAAAAGAAAACTCATTTAATATTCAGTATTTCTGTAATCAGATGAAAGATATGCATAAATATCAAGTGCAATTTGCACCTAAGTTGCAAAAAGATCATGCCGAAAAATTTGGAGAGAAGGCCCTTGCATTTAGAACCTTATTAGAAGAAGTTTAAGTAAAATGAGAAGCATTTATCTATTAATCCTTTTGGTTTTTACATCATTACCTACAAAAGCTTATTGGCAACAAAAGGTTGATTATGTAATGAAAATAACCATGGATACCGAAAACCATCAGTTTACGGGTAGTCAAAATTTAACTTACTATAATAACAGCCCCGATACATTGTATAGGGTGTTTTATCATTTATATTTAAATGCTTTTCAGCCCGGAAGCATGATGGACGTCCGATCGAGATCGATTGCTGACCCAGATCCAAGAATTGGAAAAAGGATAGCAGTGCTTGATGATGATAAAATTGGTTTTCAAAAAATTAAGTTGTTAAAACATAGGGGTGAAGCTGTTAATTATTTTGTTGATGGTACCGTGGTTGAAGTAAAACTTAATCAACCCATTTTACCAGGAGAGTCATCTGTTTTTGAAATGGATTTTATAGCTCAAGTACCATTACAAATTAGAAGAACTGGTAGACAAAATAAGGAAGGTATTGATTATTCAATGGCACAATGGTATCCAAAAATTGCTGAGTACGATGAAATGGGTTGGCACCCTGACCCCTATATTTTTAGAGAGTTTTACGGCGTTTGGGGTGATTTTGATGTAACCATTACAATTGATTCGAGTTATGTAATTGGGGGTACGGGAATATTGCAAAACCCAACCGAAATTGGCCATGGCTATTGCGCGGCTGACAAAGTGAATAGAAATGGAGATGACAGATTAACTTGGCATTTTATAGCTAAAAATGTACATGACTTTGTGTGGGCCGCAGATCCTGATTATAAACACACCACCTATTTAGTAGAAAACGGACCATTGCTACACTTTTTCTATCAAACAAAGGATTCAACTACAATCGCATGGAAAGAGTTTCCACCATTGGCAGCAAAAGGTTTTAAGTATTTGAGTGAGCATTTTGGTAAATACCCATTTGAGCAATACTCGATTATTCAAGGTGGAGATGGTGGAATGGAGTACCCAATGGCTACTTTAATTACTGGTGATAGAAAAATAGGGAGCTTATTTGGAGTTACAATGCATGAGGCTGCACACTCATGGTATCAAATGCTTTTAGGATCAAATGAAAGTAAGTACCCATGGATGGATGAAGGGTTTACCAATTACGCGGGTAATGAGGCATTTAATAAAGTAATGTGGCCCAATGGAAAAGCTGACCCACATAAAGGTTCATTTATATCATACCGAAACATTGTAAAACGTGGTTTAGAAGAACCCATGAGCACACATGCCGACCATTTTAATACCAATTATGCCTACGGAGTTTCATCATATTCAAAAGGAGAGTTGTTTTTGGTTCAGTTAAAGTATATAGTGGGCGAACCGTGTTTTAATAGGTCAATGAAAAGGTATTTTAAAGATTGGGCATTTAAACATCCATCGCCATTTAGCTTTATCAGAATTCTTGAAAAGGAATCGGGAATGATTTTGGATTGGTATTTAGAATATTGGGTTTACACCACAAAAACGATAGATTATGAGGTGGTTAGCGTAGATAAATCTGGCTCAAGTACTATAATTAATTTGAAGCGCAACGGGTTAATGATTATGCCATGTGAAGTTTTGGTTGGTTTAAAAAATGGAGATGAGCAGCTACATTACATCCCTTTAGGTTTGCAGCGTGGCGCAAAAAAGGCTAACTTAATAAAACACGATTCGTGGAAATGGGTAGATCCTGAATATAACCTAAAACTTAATTTACCTATTAAAGATATTAAATGGGTAAGGCTGAATTTTGAGAGAAATGTAGCAGATATAAACCCTGATAATGATGAGTTGATATCAAAAGGTCTATTGAATAAGTTTAAGCCTAAGGCTCAAAAAGACTAAGGTTTTTCATAAGGTTTTTTGTGCTTTCTAAATAAAACAGTTTGGGCCCTGCAGGTGGTAGGTTAAAAACTTTGTTTAGACCTGCCATTTGGCAAAAGTCATCTAAAACCTTGCTTTTGTTGTATGCAATGGGCTGAATGAAATTTATGGTTTTAGGAAACATTTTAATACAAATCGAAGCGGCTGCTAAGGCGCTTTCTCCTTCAATTAATATAAATTTACCTTGTTCAATTGAATTAAATATTAAACCAACAAAGGCAGCTGTTTCATAACCACCAAATTTTTCTAAATAGTGATAAGGGTGTTCGCCGTCAGTTTTTAGATTGACAAAGGCATCGTTAACGGCTACTTTATGGCTCTGATTACACAAGTTTACAGGGGCTTGTATTTTGTAGAGTGATTTAATTAATAGCTCTGATGCTAGATCACTACCTGCCCCCACACCTTTTAAATATATAAAATCAGTATTAATTTCATTAGCTAAGCTTGATCCTTTTGCCAATGCGTTGGTAAGTCTGTTTGGTTCAAGTGCATTATACTCAAAAAGATTATGGGTACCGCTAGCAACCTTACAATTTTTTACAAAGCCTAATTCCTGAAAATATCTTCCAATGGCAATATCAGCTGCCAAAAGGTTGTCATTTTTATAAAACACACCATCAGAAGCTTCAATAGCAAAGTTACTGGTGTAATTGCTTGTAGTAAGGCTGAATTTTGAAGTAGATAATCCATGGTCGGCAAATAGTACTACCGGTGTAATTTCTGTTGAACAATGCGCTTTTATTCTCCTGTATAAAGTATGCCATTCATCTGAAATTGTGGTTGGTATCTTAATAGATTCAAGCTCCGGAATGTTAAGCTGCATTATCTCACCCTTAAGTTCTTGCCAAGGTCAACATTTGGGCTATCAAGCTTATTTAGTTCCATTAAATCAGCAACCGTTGTGGCATACAATCTTGAAATCGAGAAAAGCGTTTCGCCTTTTTTAACAGTATGAAAACCCGTAGTACTTAAAGTTGCTATTGGTGTAGAATCTTCAACATCAGGAGTTTTGGGCGTTTCTTTTTCAGTATCTGAGTTTTCGCTTAAGGCTATTTCAGCTTCAGACCTGGGTTCAATTAGTAGTATTTGATCTACTTCTAAATTGTCTGTTTTTAATTGATTTAGCGCTTTTATGTCTTTCCAATTTTTATTGTAGGCCCTTGCAATTGACATTAGTGTTTCGCCGGGACCGACCTTATGGTATACTCCATCAGTTTTTTCAATTGTGTTTTTTTCTGCTACTGGTTCATTGTCAGATGGTTTTGGGGCTGAGCTAGTAATCGCATTAAAAAGCTCATCTTCATTTTGAAGTGTAAAATATTTAAAATCCGATTTTTTATTTTCTAATTCTGGAGAAATAGCGCGTTTTCCATTTAAACTTAGTTTTTCACCTGCTTTTGGTTCTTGCCCATTTTGCATTAGGTTTAATTTGTAAAGCTTTTTAAGTTTTATTCCTCTTAATTGAGAAATGTATTGCATGTTTTCTCCTGGTTTCACAACATGAAACTCACCCACATCTCGTAAAAATTTCCGTTTTGGTTTTAAGTAGATGATTTGTCCTTTTTTCAAAGGTGTTTTTCTATTGAAATCATTGTATTTGTAAATCTGCCATTCGGCGGTAAAAAACTTGTCCCTTATTTCTCTTATGGTCATTTGACCATCGTATGCAATTGCAGGAACGTCGTTTATTTCAAACACATCTTTTTTTTCAAGCCTAGAGCTTGCTAATAATTTTTTTTCTTTAGCTTGGTCGTACTCATAAAGTTCGTAGCGTTCAATAATATTTATGAGCAAATCTGCGTATTTTGGGTTTGTGGCATAACCTGCTTTTCTTAATCCACGGGCCCAGCCCTTGTAATCAGTTGTTCGTAATTCGAATAAAAAAGAATAGCGAGACCTTCCAGTTAAAAACTCTGAATGGTCTAAATAAGATTCTTCGGCATTTTTATAAACTCTGAAACATGATTTTCTAAGATTTCCATTTTCATCATAGTCATCATCTTCAATATAATATGAATCGCCATTCCAGCCCTTATGGCATTTAATTCCAAAATGATTGTTAGCTTTAGTGGCCAAGGTGCTGTTGCCACATCCCGACTCTAAATAACCCTGAGACAAAGTAATAGATGCGGGAATGCCTGTACGGTGCATTTCGGTAATGGCAATGCTCTTATATTTTTCTACGTACTGTTCAGGTGTTAGTTTATCCTGCGCATAACCCTGCAAAATGGTAAATACGCTTAAAAGTGCAAAGAAGATAAATTTCATAAACTGCTAAGTTTGAACCGCAAATAACGATACAACTATTGCTATATTTACTGTGTTAGGCAATTAAAGTGTTGATATATGTAATTTAAGTTCATCGAAAAAGAGCCAGATGAAATAAAATTCATGCTGAAAATTTAGATTGAGAGTAAAACATTTTATTAATTTGTGCTCTTAGAGACAATAGACGAAATGAAAAGAGCAGTTTTTGTAATGGTATTAATGGTTTCTACGCTTCTTGTTTCAGCACAATTTAGAGCTGTAAACAGGTTGTCGTTTGAATCAAATGTGGGTTTTAGCTTAGTGCATGGCGATATTGCACCAAGCGGAGTTAATGTTTCAATGCAATTAGGGGCAGGTTATGCGCTTTTAAGAAGTATGAGTATTTGCGGTTCTGTGAACTATGCATCGCTATCTGCTAGTGACCGATATGAAAGAAATTTTGCTGGAACTATAGTGGGTTTTCAATTTGACTATGAAATTAACATTCCTCAGTTGCTTACCGATTATCCGATGAGTTTTCCGGTATCACCTTATGTAAGATTTGGTGCTGGATACGATATTGCAAGAATCACGAGTTTAAGTTATGGTAATGTTGGTGGGGTTTATCCTGACCCTGTAGGTGAAGTAACATCTCAATCTCATGGTTCTTTAACAGTTCCAACCACTATTGGAGCCTATTTTAGATTAAATTCTTACGCTGATATTAATTTAAAGATTAATTATGTATATGCCGATAGCGATATGATGGACGGGCACAATCCTTTAGTTGTAGGAAATCAGTATAAGGATAGTTATAGCATGATAATGGTAGGTGTGAGAATGAAGTCTTGGGACAGAAGAAGACCTCACATTACTGGAAGGTAAGATAAACTTATAGTTTAGTATAAAGATTTGAAATCGTCGTTGCAAGGGATTGCCACGACGATTTTTGTTTTATAGTATTTATTCCTTTCTGAAAAGTAGAACTTTCCTTTTGAAAAAAGGATTTTATAGCTGTGGTAATATCGGTAATGTTTGGTTTCGGTGCAACAACGCCGCTATTGTATGGCTCTACAGTTTCTTTAAGGCCACCTACATCAGTTACAATTACGGGCAGGTCATAGTGATATGAAATTGAAACTACACCGCTCTGCGTGGCGGATTTATAGGTAAGCATACAAACATCTGATGCAGAATAAAACACTGATACTTCATTATCGTCAATATATCTGACATGTTCCATTATTCTATCACCTACATCAAAATGCTTAATCAAATCTTTATACTTACGGTAATCTCCGTAAGGTTCACCAGCTATAAGAAGTAGATAGTCGTTACTTAGATACGACATCGCTTCAATTAATAAGTCTAAGCCTTTATAATCTCTAATAAACCCAAAAAACAGAAGCACTTTTTTGTTTGGCGGAATTCCTAATTGTTTGCGGGCTGCTTGCTTATCAATTTTTGCCGGAAAATGATCGTACAATGGATGTAAATGAAATTCACTATTGGCACTTGGCTTTAAAGAATACAAGTCATTTTCAACTTCTTTACTCATTGAAACAAAACCATCAAATGACTTCAAAAAGTATTTAGTAAATGCAATATCGCCTGGTCGTTTTTCATGCGGAATTACATTGTCTAAGACCGCAATTTTTTTGCATTTGAGTCTTCGTGCTACCGTGCCGAGCGATGGGCCAAAATAGGGTAGCCAGTATTTGACCAATAATAGGTCAGGATTAAACTTTTTAAGTTTGGACGCCGCTGTTAAATAGGTAAAAGGGTTAGCTGTATCAAGTACAGCCGTGCTTTCTATTTTATCTGCTATATCGCCTTTAGTGACATATTGTGTTTGCCCAGGAAATAGAAAATCAGGGTATTGCCTTGTAAAAGTGTATGCTTTTACTTCATGAGATTTTTCTAACTCTCGGTAAAGTGCAGCATTATATTGTGCAATACCACCTCTAAAGGGGTAAAATGTTGATAAATATGCTATTTTCAACGTGATGAATTTTCAATTGCTTTAAAAACAGTAGCCGTGCTTAAACTGCTCATACAATGAGTGTCTCTTTTGCAAGAGTTACCATAATAGCAATCACAGCCTTTGGCAGGCTCTACAATTTCTCCTCTATTGTATAAGAGAAATTCATTTTTGTTAAAAATGTTATTGAAAAGAACAAGTGGTCTTTTTACTCCAATTGCAATATGCATCATCATTGAAACAGCACTTACAATAACATTACATTCTGATGCAATTGCTATAAACTCTTGCAAGCTAAAAGTACCGGGATAGTATGCTCCTGTTTGTTCAGCGTAAACTTTATTTTGTTCATCTTCGTCCTGACCGCCTAATACAACTGGGTAGTAACCGTTACTTTTCAGCATCTCAATGAGTTCTATCCAATACTCTTGTGGCCACAACCTGGTTAACCATCTTTTACCACAACCGGTATTTAGTCCAATTACTTTTTTGTTTTTTGCTAGGCTGGCGAATTGCTGGTTCCATTTTTGTTTAAACTGAGTATTAATGTCCAAAATATACTCTTCATTATTAAAATCGAATTCGCAGATTTCAAAAATTTCTTCTAGATAATTTTTAGTATTGGCTTGGGATTGTTCATCAAATAACCCCGTTATCAATTTATGCTCAGAGTTGGTATTTGCAATGTCAATATGATGATTGTTTAAAATGAAGCCCATTTTCTTTTTGGCTTTCACGTCCTTTAGTAAGGCGCAAGCTTCATATTCCTTGTCGAGATTTATGGCAATATCATATTGTTGGTGTCTGATTATATAGGTAGATTGGAAATCAAATTTGTAAATTTCGTCAATCTCACTTTTGGGCAAAATGTCGGGTGATAAGGTAATCCAAGTAAAGTGAACTCCAGGAAACTCTTTTCTAAATCTAGATAGTAATGGGGTAGTTCTAATAACATCGCCCAGGGCGCCTAGTTTAATTATTAAAATACGGGTTTCTATCTTATCGTAATCAGTACAATTGCTACAAACTTGGTTTCTAAGTTTATTGGGCTTACAAGGAATGCCGCCTTTAAAATGTCGACAATCAAATTTCAGGTCTGTTAGTTTTACGTTTTCCAAATTTCTAGGCTCTAAATCAAGTTGTCCAAAATTATTGTTTATTTTCAAGTTGAATTAAATTGATGCTAATTTTACCGCTCAATATGATTGATAAAAAACTCCTACAATTTGTCAAAGAGTGTGATTCGTATATCATAACTTTTCATCAAAACCCTGATGGTGATGCAATTGGTTCGGGTTTAGCCCTGCATTTGTTTTTAAAAAAGCTAGGTAAATCGGGTAAAGTGATTAGTCCAAATTCAGTTGGTAACTACTTAAACTGGTTACCTGGGGTAAGTGAAGTAATAGACTTTGAATCAAATGTGAAAACAGCATCAAGGGCAATAGCAAGTGCCAAAGCAATATTTTGCCTTGATTTTAATGACCCGAACAGAACCGGTGAGATTGAACGATACCTGGTTGATTCAAAAGCTAAAAAAGTGCTTATAGATCATCATTTAGAACCTAAGGATTTCACTCATTATAGATACCATAGTACTGAGTCGCCCGCTACGGCTCAATTGATTTTTGGTTTAATTGAAGCGATAGATGAGACACAACTAGATTCTGACATTGCCACGTGTATGTATACGGGATTAATGACTGACACGGGCTCGTTTAGGTTTCCTTCTACAAACGCAGGAACACATAGAGCAATTGCTAGACTGATGCAAACGGGCTTTGATCACGCTAAAATTCATGAACTAATTTTTGATACATACAGTAAAGATCAATTGCATCTTTTGGGTAATACTATTTCAAATCGACATGAATTACTTGATGACTACAAGACTTCGATAATGCACATTACCATTGCTGATTATAAACAATTTAACATTCAAAAAGGAGATACTGAAGGGGTGGTGAATTACAATTTGCAAATACAAGGAGTGGTATTTGGGGTATTATTTATTGAGAATGATGAAATGATTAAAATTTCATTCAGATCTAAAGGCGATTTTCCGGCTAATGAATTTGCAAAAAGATATTTTCAAGGTGGTGGACATTTGAATGCCGCAGGTGGTCGTTCATTTATTTCATTAGAAAAAACTATCAAAAAGTTCAAATCAAAACTTAAAGATTTTGTCAAAGAATATCCATTATAATTTTTCTATCCTAATAGTTATTTTACTATTTGGTTGTGCTGGTTCCAATAAAACTGAAATAGGCAAGCAAGAAATAAATTCATCACTTAAAGTTGAATATCTTAGATCTTATATTGAAGAGCCGGGTAGTATAGGAGACATAATTGAGTACGATTTTAAAATGTCTCATAACAATAAAGTTTTAGTGAGTACTTATGGAATACCTGATTATAGAGAAAGAGCACAATTAAAAGACCCTGAATTTGATTCTGATTTTATGCATGTAATTAAAAACTTATCGGTAGACGATAGCGTAATGATTACTGTTAATGTACAAAATATACCCGAAGAGCATTTGCCACAAGAGGTTACGGAAAAAAATGGTGTTTTGGTTCTAATAGTTTCAATTAGAAATATTTGGAATGAAGAACAAGTGATGGATAAAATGGTGAATGATTTGAGTCAGAATCAACCCGAAACATGGACCAAAACTAGCCGAGGAGTACGTATTTTTTGGGATGAGAAAGGAGATGGTTCAAAGGCAGAGTTCGGAGATTCGGTGTACATACACGTTAGGCAATTGTTCTTAAGTGGTATTCCTTTTTTTGATTCAAGGCAAACAAAAACTAAGAAGCCTATTGGGTTTGTTTTAGGAGAAGGGGTTTTAATGCCGATGGCCTGGGAGGATGCCTGCAGTTTAGCTAGCAAAGGAGATAAACTCACCCTTATTTCGCCTTATGACATGGCATATGGTACCAGAGATCGAAAGCCAGTTCTTAAGTATTCAACTCTGGTATTTGAAATAGATGTAATTGATGTAAAAAAGAATTGATATGAAACCAAGCGTAAAATATGGTGTGTTATCGGGTTTGATTTTAGGAGTAATTTTATTTATTTCAATGATGATGGCACCCAGTGAAGTGGATTATGAAAACCCATTTGCAAGTGGAATAGGCGGGGGGATTATGTGGTGGCTCGTTAAAACAGCACTACTATTTGGGCTGTTTTTTATGGCTGTTAAAGAAACACGCGATAAACTGTATGATGGCTATATAACTTTTGGTGGAGGGTTTAAAACAGCTTACGGTACGGCTTGGATTACAATGCTGGTTTATTTAGTTGTTGCAGCGGTATATTATTACATTTTTAATCCAGATTGGTATCCGGTTAGTTGGGATCAGTTGGCAGAGCAAATTGAAGATAGCTCGGCACCACAAGAGCTAGATGCAGCTTTAAAGATGGGTAAATTGTGGTACGACTATATGACTGAGATTGTACTTGTAGGCTGGGTTTTATTAAATGCAATTGCATTGGCCATACTAAGTTTAATAGTAGCAGCAATAGGCCAAAAAGATGATCCTAATGGTATTAATCTTTAGTAAAACCCATTTTATACGTACTTATAAAAAATATTTTCGCTCAATATTATTGTGCTCAATAGTTTTAAGAGCTTGGTTTAGGATAAAGCAATAATGGTGTGGTTGTTTTGCTATTTGGGTATAAAATTAGTGCTTTGTTTGGAGTCTAACTAATACATTAACAAGGGGTTGTGTTTTATGCTAAACGGTGCTAGGTGCATGATGAAAAGTGTAATTTCCATTTACAATATTGGTGTGTTCAATTTTTAATTTTCAATTAAGCAACTGTTTTTCAGCTGTATGTAAATTTCTTATTTGCTACTCACAAATGCCTAATCTACTTTTGCAGTCAACTAGCAGTATTTTGAAAAGGTATATATTCTTTAACCCTACGGGGAATAGTGTGTGCTGTCTTTTATTAGCATTTACAATAATGCCCACTTTTTTGTTGGGTCAGTTATCTGTTAATGCTAATCCAACATCTGTTCAGTTAACCCAAGATTATGCTTTTGTTGTAAATGAATGTGAGTCCATTCAATTAAGCAAGGGGAATAACTTAGTGCGAGTATATAATTTGGCAAAAGATGTTTCAATAGCCGACATGTCATTCAAGTTGTCTACAGGGGCTAAAATTACTTCAGTTAGATTAATTACTCTTGATTACCCCGAAGCCGACTCCGAAGTTAAAAAGATTGATTCTTTAATAAGTTCAATAAACGATTCTTTGAAATGGGTGCTTTTTTCAATTGAGCGAAATAATTACCTAAAGCAAATACTAAAAAGCAATAGTAAGATTACCGTTAGCGATAAAAGTATTTATGTTGATGATCTTGATGAATTACTGAACTATTACAAGTTTAAGTTGAGAAACTTGGAGAACGAAAAACAGCAGCGTATTTACCACAGAAATTCACTCGTTGACCAATTGAAAGGCCTAGAAACAGCAAAACGAGATCGTATAACCACATTGAACTATCCACGAACCTATTTAGAGCTGCAAATTAGCAGCCCAATGCAAGAGAACTGTACAATTCAAACCCATTATAAAACCCAACTCGCAAGCTGGCAGCCAAATTATAGTATATGGCAAAAAAGCGATGAGTCGTTTTTTGAAATCAATGCAGTTTGTAGTCAAAGCACTGGTGTAAATTGGAACAATTGCATTTTAAATCTGAGTTATGGCTCTAAACTAGCTATTGAAAACGGTATTGAAAATGCATACCCAATTACAAGCTTTTTAGTTGATGATAAAGTTTCAATAAAAAGCGATGAGAAAGTAGCAATTTATAATATCTATAATCAGGGTGTTGAAGTAAAATCGCGCTTCGAAATAATGCCTTCTAAATTTTCTCTACCCCAAAACATAACCCAAATTTCGGGTTTCAGTGGGCTTTTTTTACCAAAAGGTAACATTACATATATTTCACAAACAGGGTTCCAAAAGTTAGATTCAACGAGTTCATCACTTTTTGATGATTCGTTGGTAATTTTAATTGGTAATACTGATGAAATCAAATATTCAAAGTCATTATCTAAAGAAAAACTAAAAAAGGCCATAATAGGCAATAGGCAATCTGCAGAGATTGAATGGAGTATTCAGATTTCGAATAATACTAATAAAAATCAACAAATACAGTTGATAGATATTCTACCTGAATCAAAAAACGCAAACATCGAAATTGAGTTTAAATTACCAAAAGGGGCTAAGAGCCAAGGTAATAAGCTTATTTACAATACAATGTTAGAGTCAGCCGAGACAATTACCGTAAAATATGGTTTTACTATTTCGGCCCCAAAATCAATTGAATTAAAAAACTATTACAATAATTAAATCATTAGCTGTGAAACGGATTATTTACGTTATTTCATTTTTAAGTAGCTTGTTGTTTACACAACAAGTAAATGCACAGTGCTCTTCGGGTAGTATAAGTACATCGAGCAGTAATGTGTGTAGCGGAAGCTCGCCAGGAACAATAGATGCTACTGCTGCGAGCGGAAAC
>JBMYOR010000025.1:0-14799 GCA_049599535.1 Bacteroidia bacterium
TTAACCTACAATAAAAGCACACTTTGAGCGAGATATAGTGGAGTGCATAGCTCGCTTAATCTGCTTTTAAAATTAGCTTTGAGCGAGGTATTGATAAATAATTTTCAATTAAATTACTCTTACTTCAAACCTCCCAACCGCCTTACGTTACGTAACCCCATAGTTTTGCCACATCAATTGTATAAGCATGGAAACAAAGCAATTTACGGTACAAGAAGTAGCAAACCTGGCGGGTGTAAGCGTGCGCACCTTACACCATTATGATCAAGTGGAGCTACTGGTTCCTGAAATGCGAGCTCAAAACGGAACAAGACTGTACGGCCGTGAATCATTGTATCGATTGCAGCAAATATTACTATATAAACAAGCCGGGCTTTCGCTCAAACAGATTGATCAACTGTTGGGCAAAGGAGCTCCTGAAAGATTAGCCTTGTTGCAAAAACAGCGGAATTGGGTTCAACTAGAACAAAGGCGATTAAAAACCTTGCTCACTACAATTGATAAAACCATTGATGAACTAAAAAACACAAAAGCAATGATGACCGAAGAAGAATTATACGCCGGTTTTGGCAAAGCCGAATCTGAAAAAATAAGAGCCGAAGTAAAAGAACGCTGGGGCGCCAATGAGCTTGAAAAAAGTGAAACTCACTTAAAACAGAAAGCTCCAGCCGACTTTAAATCAATGAAAAAAGAAGGTGAAGAACTGGTAGCTAAAATTGGTAGAAGCATGAATTTACCAAAAGACCACCCTGAAGTGCAGACTTTAATTGAAGCATACTTTGAGCACATGCAAGGCTTTAGACCTGACCTGACCTTGGAAGGCTTTGCGCAATTGGCCGACCTTTATGTTGAAGATGAGCGATTTACCACCTACTATGAAAAAGTAGCAAAGGGTTTATCAAGCTATATAAGCAAAGCTATAAAATACTATTGCAAGTAATCTCAAAAGGGCAAAATGGGATTCTTTTAGAAGCATTCTCTAATACAATTCTACCAGCTTCATTCAAAAAACCATATTTGCATTATTAGAACTCTGTAAGATTATGACAACTGATAACAAAATGCTCGCTTTTTTAAAGGATGTATTAAGCAACATGCCCAACGATTGGATAAAGCTCACTACACACCGATTAGATATTTACAATGAAAGTAATGCCAAAACCGAGTTTTTAGAGCATTTTGAAACCTTATTTGAAGAGAATAATGCAAGTGCTAAAGCTTTGGCCGCATTGCCAACAGCGTATGACTACATACGTTTAGGGCATCCACTATCTTGTATTCTAGAATGGGCACTGGCCAAACTAAACGGCTTAGATGTAAAAAGTGCCATTAGTTTTCAATCGCGAAACATGCCGATTTTGGCAGTGCTTAGAAAAAACCTATTTCTAGGAAAAAGTACACGTATTGTTTACGGAAGTCAATTTCCGCCCTTTATTGATGATGCGACTTTAAAAAAGGTGTATGGCTATGATTTTGACATAGTGCAAATTGAAAAGATTGAAGATGTGGATGCTTTTGAAGGCAGCACAGTATTGGTAACCCAAAGCGATGATATTTGGAGTATCGATCTTCATGAGAATATCGACTTTTTGGTTAATGTACATGACCACATGGGCAGTATAATTCTGGCCAATGGCGAAAAAAACAAGGAGTATATTTCAGAAATACAGCATGTGCGCCGGAGAGAAAGCGTAGCAATGACTCCGGTTAAATGCCATTTGGCACTACAACAATTAAGCGGTTTGGCAAATGCAATCGCAGGCGAAACGGATAATGAAAATAAAAAAGCTCAGGTTTTAGAAAGCATAAAAGAGATTACGGCAACCAAAAGCGATGCGCTATTAGGTTCTTCAGGTTTATCGGTTCAGTATGCCATAATGATGGGCTTAGTTGAAGATGCCCTTGAAAACCACCCTGGTAAGGGTATCAAGTTTTTGGTACCACCCAATTGTTACGGTGGTACCAACGACCAAGCACGCCGTGTGGCAGCTTGTATTAAGAATGTAGAAATTGTTGACCTGCCCGTTGATAGAGAGCATGACATGGCGCAAAGCCTTGAAACATTACTCGCTCAAATGGCGGAACAAGATGCAATACCATATATAATTGCCGAAATACCAACTAACCCAAGGGTTGAAGTGCCTGATTTAGAGCATTTGCATAGAGTTTTGAGTCAAAAGCGTAAAACAACAAACGGAGCAATGGCCATTGATCCCGTTTTCATTTTAGATCAAACCTTTTGTCCAAATGTGCAATTTTTAGCTCCAGAAGGCATTTTCTCATCCATAAGAGCCATTTGCTATGTAAGTGGATCTAAGTTTCCGAGTGGGGGAAAATGCACCGCCGGCTATTGTGTTGCAAATGCTGAAGCAGATGCGCTTCTTCCAAAAATTGAGAAGCACATGAACATTAGCGATAATGCGGCCACTACCTTACAAGTTTCATACTTGGCCGAACAATTACCATCAATGAATCAACGCATTGCCAAAGCGTATGAAAACACTCGAGAATTCGTAACTTTTATTCAAAAAACTCTGCCAACTGCCAAAATCAATTTCGTATCAGAAGAGTTGGCTCAAAGTGGGTTTACACCTTCAGTTTTTTCACTTGACCTACCCACAAAAGGAAATAATACCGAAGAACAAGAAGCATACAAGCGAGATATGAACCAAAAGCTCATCAACATGATGATTACACATATTCCGAATGAAAGCAAGTATTGCGTGAGCTATGGACAACTAAAAGGTTGCTACTGGACCATACCGGCTACATCAACCCAAGGCACCACTAAAGAAGCCGATAAGGATTATATAGCTAGGGTTTCGCTTTCGGGCAACATAGATTTAGAAAAGCATAAGCAGGTCTTTGCCGAGTTTGTAGAGGAGATTTAGAATAATTACTAGGTGATAACAACTAACGGTATTTTTGATTATAATACTCTATTTTTTTTATATGTTTGAGAAAAATAGATGTTATGAAAAAGTTAGTTTTTGTTTTACTACCATTCGTGCTTTTTATAAGTTGCCAAGATGAAACAGATAACGGTGGCAGCCTTAATTTTAGAGACTATGTAAAGGCCGACACATTTTTTCCACTAACATTAAATAATACCTGGGAGTACAAGGTTGAAGATTCTACAGGCAGTGGTATAAAAACAAGCTATAGAAATGAAGTAGTGGATTCTTGCTGCTATTATATTGGCGTTTATGACAAAAATACTACGCAATATTTGGGATGGAAATGGCGTGATTATAGTTGGGAAAGTATGTACTCTAACGGGGGCGGCTTATTGTTTAACACCATTTACATTAACGAAAAAAAAGGCCAATGGCATCGCATTGATTCATTAGTTTCACAAAATACTGTTTTAGTTGATATAGCATCAGGCCTTTACCAAATTGAGACAGAGTTTGGCCGGTATAATTGTATAAAAACAAAAACTAAGGTTAAATCACCCGACGGTAGTTTTAATGTAGTGCACACTCGATATTTTGCCAAAGGCATTGGCCTACTAAAGCACACCCAAAAATTTTGGGAAGATCCAGGCACCAACAGGGCTTACCTTTATAAAACCGTTACTTATACCCTAGTTAACGCAGCTATTGAACAGCCCTAAAACAGGCAGAGAGCAAACAATAACATTCCACTGTGTTTAACTTTAAAACCCAACTTTTAAATATCCTCACACAATTTGATTTATATCTAATCGTTTGAATAATAAAAATTAGATATGAATAATTTAATAACCAGCCTAATCCTTATAAGCACTAGTTTATTATTTAATGCCTGCAATCAGCCAGATGACATTACCGTAATTATGACTCCAAAGCATGGCGATATTATTGCAAAGCAAGATTTAGAGTCCGTTAAATTTGAAATTGCATTACAATCTGATAATGAATTACATGAAATCAATGTACAACTATATGAAAAAGAAAACCCCGAAAATTTAATCATAAACCAAAGCTCACACAATCATTTATTAGAATACAGCGTTGATAAAAACATAGATCTAAGCAATTACACCAGTGGAACCGAATTTATATTTTTAGTATCAATTGCACAATACCACGATGGAAGTGCTTTTAGAATTCCGATGACAACGTTTTCAATAGAATAGAGTTGGTAGACAGACCAACGTGAAGCGAAAATCGACTCTTTATCATAATTCGGGTTTTAGGACTTTCAGTAACCTTACTTAGAAGCTATTAGTTTGATGAAAGTCTCTTTATCACGCAAACTGCGCTTTTGCAAGGCCATTTACGATACTCTTATCAGGTTAGAGCATAAACTCTAATATAACCGATTCCAAAACTTGGTAAGTTCATTAACTCTATTGAGCTCAAGTATCTTATAATTATTTAAAATTCCAATTTCTTCTCTTTTCATGTTTAAAGCATCGGTGCCCACTCCTTTTGGAGCTTTAAACCTTATTCCGTACCCGCCTAAATTATCATATTTACCTTTACCAAACTTTGATTCAAAATCACAAATGGTAGCAAAGTGCTAATTAAAAATGTTTCCTTTTTTTACTTCATTTAATAATAAATAATCAAAAGAAGGATTTGGCGAACTATAATAATGTATTAATATCACAATAGGCATACCCGCAGAATAATTGCTTGTTTGAGCCTTTAAGTGCATACTAGTTCTATCGAGTCCTATTAACCTTTCGCCAGGAAAACCATGTTTTTTAGTTATCTGAATTAACTTTTCAACTTGTTCTTTATTTAGTTGTTCCCATTCCCTTTTAATTTTATGCCTTTTAAAAAAATGAGCTGCATAGTATTCATCTCGCTTTTTTTGATCATCATAAAACATTTGATTTATTTCAGCTCTTATTTGCCAATTTACCCTTTTTATATATTCATTTTCTAAACTATCAGCATTTTGTAAAATTCTTTGATAAAAATATGCATTCTCATAACCATTTATTAGGCCCGCGGTTTCAATATCACTAATTTTAATCCCCAGACATATAGCCTTTTGCAGAAAATAATTAAGTGAAACGCTATCATTCATTGCACTTGATAGTTCAATTGCATTATAACAGTCTCGCGCAAATGCAAAATCGCAACTCTTAAAAGTTTGTTTGTATGATTCTATAGCTAAATCGAACTCGTTCTCAATTGCAAATACTTTCGCTTTATTAATTCCTTTGTAATAATCAATAACATTTTGTGAGCATACAGTTTTACTAAATAATAATAAAAATATAACAATAAAAAATTGTTTCAAAATAAACATCAATTATTACCAATATTGTTCAATCTTAAAACTATTTTACCTTCAATCTGAGCGCTCTCAACCAGCTTATGAGCATTACAAGCTTGATTTAAAGGCAATATTTTGGCTATTATAGGCTGTATCTTTTTCTCTGACAATAATTTAAAAAGCGCCTCTAAATCTTGCTTAAACCAATCAAAATGCTTTTTATGCCAGGCGCTTATGATATAAAAATTAGCCGAAGGTTTAGTAGGTAAAAGATTCCAATACATGATTTTAAAATAATCTAAAACTACGTTTCCATCAATACCGCTTGCTGAATTCTGATACCCAAACCCAACAAGTGTGCCGCTTTTTTTCAAAACCTTAAGCGATCGCGGAAAATAACTTCCACCAATGGGATCAAACACAGAGTCAACACCATTTGGTTCTGCATTTCTAATTACATCTACGAAATCTTGATCCTTATAATCAATTGGTGTGGCACCATATTGTTTAATTAAATCGTGTTTGGCTTTTGATGCAGTTCCATACATTTTTAAATTGAGCAACCTACCCAGCTGCAACATGGCTATACCAACTGCGCCCGCACAAGCGTGAATCAAAATGGTTTGCCCTGCTTTTATTTTAGCCGATCGATGTAGCATTTGATATGCTGTAAGATAAGTTAAGATTAAACTAACACTCTCACTATCATTTAGCCCCTTAGGTACTGGCACAAGCGTATTGGCTGGTAAACAACTATATTCTGAATAAGCCCCAATTACTGTTAATGCAGCTACTTTTTGGCCTTTCTTCAAATATTTTATATCGCTTGCTACTTCATCTACCACGCCTATTAAATCATATCCAGGGGCAAACGGCGGTTTATTTTTAATGCCTAAATAAATTCCCCTTCTTATTAATGTATCAGTAAAAGCGGCGCTTGTAAATAGGCCTTTAACTCTAACTTCTCCTTTATTAGGTTTAGGTAATTGTGGTTCGGTTATTTCTTTTAATACCTCTGGTTTCCCAAACTCGGTAATTACAACTTTTTTAAATTCCATTTACCTTTTACATTTTCATTTAACACAAACCTAAACTTGATTATAACATCGTATTATTTTTTAAATACATTTCATTGCAACTGCTCATTATCTTCATTTAAAGTGAGTTCATCAATTTTATGCTTTCCAATAGTTAGTGTTTTTTGCATTACTGCCGAATTTGGAATCGTATAAACAATTCCTTCATCGTTTTTAACATGTAAAAAGAAAAGCGAAATATCTTCAATTGTTCCGCTAAGCGGCAGATCTTTATCTACAATATTTATATAATCTCCGATTTTTAATGGATGATTGAAATAAAGAATAACACCTGATGTAATATTAGAAAGTAGAGACCATTGTGCAAAAAAGCCAACACCTAGCACTGCTAAAATAGAGGTAACAAAAGCCAAAACTTGTTCCCCCTTTAGCCCCCAAACCCCAGCTAGTAAAATTAAAAATACTAACACATAAAAAAGATTAAGCGCTTTAAGTGTTATCTTTTGTCGTTGTAAGCTAAAATCGGCTGTTGACAACCTTTTACTAATAATTCGCGAAACCAAGCTTCTAATAAGTAACAATACTATTACAGCTGTAAATGTTTCTAGTAATTTTATTTGATAAGGTTCCATATTAATTGGTTTTAAATTTATTTGGTGTGGTTTTAAACAACTTATAAGGTTTCTTTTTAAAAGCACTTACAGCAAAGTACCCCTGTAAAAAGATAATTTCATCATGATTTAACACACTATTTTTTTTAAATAGCTTTTTGCTCAAGACGCTTTAATCTGTTCAGTTAATTCAACATTTCTTTCACAGTGCCTTTTTTTAAATAAACTGTAAAAGCAGTACCCCTACCCACTTTACTTTCAACCAAAATCTCGCCATTTATTAGCTCAATAAATTGCCTGCACAGTTTTAGTCCTAGTCCGGTGCCTTTCTCAGAGTTTGTTCCGTAGGTACTGTTTCTGTTATCAAGTTGAAATATGCTTTTAAGTGTTTTTTCATTAATACCAATACCTGAATCGGAAATTGAAAAAAACACAGCGCTATTTTTTTCGCCAGTTTCTATAGTAATATGCCCATTGTTAGGAGTAAATTTTACTGCATTTGAAATTAGATTTCTTATAATTAAATCGAGCATACTTTTATCTACCTTGGCCTTAAGCTTTGATGTATATTTACATTTAATCTGCAATTGCTTTAAACTAATATTTGATTGAAACAACTTGAGATTTTCATCAATGCAATTTTCAATGATTTCGTCCTTAATAATTGGCTTAAGCTCGCCCGATTCGGCTCTTGCCCAATACAATAAGTTATCGAGCAATTGCAATGCCTGCTTTGAGCTGGTTTTCATGGAGTTTACAATGGTATAAGTTGATTCGCTTGTATTTTTATCTAAATTGGTTTCTTCTTCTAAAATATCGCTTAAGCCACTTAATGCGCCAACTGGCCCCCTTAAATCATGAGAAATAATTGATAAAAATTTATCCTTAAGCTCAATATCTTGCTTTAAATTTTGATTACGTGCTTCAAGTTTTTTGTTTAATGATAATGCAAGTCTCTTTTGCTGATCATAACTTTCAATCATTACCGCTACCAAAATCAACATACCAATCATCATAAAGCAAGTAGTCATAAACAAGTCAGTAATCCGATCGGTCTTATTATTATACGCACCCGTATCAAACACACCATTTAGCTCAACAAAATATAAAATACTAACAAAAGCAAAGGTTAGGCATATCATTAAAATCCGCATTCTACCTTTAAAAAAAGCCGGTATTAGCGCTGCTATTAACATTGTAATTATAAGTGACGAACCTGAAAAACCGTAGAAAAATGCCCAATCATAAAAAACACCACCAAGCCCCAAAAGTGCAAAAAAAGTAAACGCTAATTTGTTAGCACCCTTTACCTTACCATACCAAAAAAGCCCACCAAAAAGCAAGGCAGGAGCTAATGTAAAATAGGCGCTCGTATTACCAATACTATGCATCGAATCACCAATAGTTATCAAAATACAAATCAACATTGACGAGAACGCAGCCCCATTAAAGATTCTTTGCTTTAGCGAATACCTTGCTGGATTACCTAAAAACCAATTAAATGAAGCCACTTTTGCCATTTAGATTCTATACCTTAAAACTTCCTATAAACCAATTGTTTTATCAAATATACATTCTCAAGGCATTATAATTTGATAAATAATAATTATCTAAGGCAATTCCAGTTGTCCATTACCATGCAAGGCAAAGCGTCCTTTTGATTTATCATGCACATTTTCTGCACTTGGCCATGGCCAACCACCCCATTGGGTCCTTTGAAAATCGGCATAGGCCTCTTGAATCTCTTGTTCTGAATTCATTACAAATGGTCCGTACTGCACTACTTTTTCGCTTATTGGCTTACCCTGTAAAAGTAATAATTCAGTAGTTTCAGACCCGTTATTTAACTCAACTTCATTATCTGCAAATAATTCTATAGCCTTAAAATAATCTAAGTTTGTGCCAGCAACACTTACGTTATTTCCCTTAAAAAAATAGAGGCTTCTATTCACGTTATCACTGGCTTTGGGCAAAGTCCATTTAGCATTTGGTGCTAAAGTTATTTTCCAAATGGCAACTTGATTATAATCACTAGCCGCCCAAGAGTTAGGCGCTGGATCTAATGCAGTGTTATTATTATAATTACCTGCAATTACCTTTATATCAATTGAGTTTCCTTGTGAGTCTTTTTCATTAATTATGGGAATATTCTCATGCCAAAGCATTTTAAAATGCGGTGCCACCATTTTACTTTTTGCAGGCAGGTTTAACCATATTTGAAATAACTCAAGCTCATTATTATTCTCTTTATCAAAAAGTGGAAACATTTCAGAGTGCTGAACCCCACTACCCGCTGTCATCCATTGCACATCCCCTTCACCAAACCTACCAGCGGCTTTCATAGAGTCTGAATGATCAATAAATCCGCGCTCTACCACAGTTACAGTTTCAAAGCCACGATGTGGATGCCCAGGAAAACCTGGAACTTTTGTTCCATGATACATTCTAAAGCCATCCTTCTTTTGAAAATCATTACCCAAAGGCCTGTCGTTTAAGGGCACATTTGGCCCCATTTGGTCATTTGCTGGCGGATAAATATCATGATGATGCACACAAAACAGGAAAGGGTCTTGTGTTTGCCACGGAAAACCGAGCGGTAATATTTTTTTAATTGGGCTAGTCATAATCGATTAACACTTTAATCTTAATTGAGTTGAACTAAAGTGCAAAATTGACTTA
Source organism: Bacteroidia bacterium (assembly GCA_049599535.1). Taxonomy (GTDB): domain Bacteria; phylum Bacteroidota; class Bacteroidia; order CAILMK01; family JACPUW01; genus JACPUW01. The sequence goes on from JBMYOR010000025.1 coordinate 9,542, forward strand.
TTATTTCCTCTATTTTTAACCAAATTATGGTTAGCATTCTTTATTTATTAAAGCAGCATTGCCTTTGGACCTAAACAACACAGCCCGAAAAAGATCTAGTTTGGGAGGTGAATATAAACCCCTGGCCCATTACAAGTTAATATACAGCTTCTAATCATAGTATAGCATAAATCCACTCAAATTAGCACAAGAACTAAGGCAACCAACCTCTCAAATGATTACGCGTTTTATTCAACTGAAATATGCCCAAGTGAAGCAAGTTTTCTAATTTATCAATTCGTATTTGATGGCAACAAATGCATTAAAAAAGCGCCTTTTATCTTTAGTTAACGCTGGGTGTTAGTAGTGACTTTTCAGATTATCCCTATGAAACTACACCTTTGCGTTTAAGCTTTTTAATTGATTACATCAGAGTTTATAACTTAAATGAATATTAAACCATCTATAAATCGCAATAACCCATTTTTATGGTTAGTGATTGGACTGCTATCGTGTTTGTTTTTGCCTTTGCTTTTTACTCGTGGTATGTTTTTAGATGGAACAATTTACTCGTCTATAAGCTTAAACTTATCAAAAGGTACGGGCACTTTTTGGAAACCAATTTATACAGGTCTTGTAGAAGCTCCTTTTTACGAACATCCTCCTTTTTTCTTTTGGATTGAAGGCTTTTGGTTTAAATTAATTGGAAATCAAATATTTACTGAAAGAAGTTTTGATTTGTTAATACTAGGCCTTTCAATTTGGCTTCTTATAAAAATAATCAAAACATTAAAGCTTCATATCGATCCTTTAGCGGCCATTATTCTATTAGTTGCTATTCCAAAATTTTCATGGAGTTTTAATAATAACATGATGGAAATAATGCTTATTCCATTACTACTTTCATGTTTTCTTATTCTTATCAAGAATACTGTGACTCCTAAATGGTTTCATTATCCACTTTATGCAATATCCACCATCTGTTTTTTTTTAATTAAAGGCCCTGTAGCCTTGGGTCTCGTTTTTCTTCCTTTTGTTTTTATATTTAACAAAAGCTTTAAAACAATTACCTATCAGTTTATTTTTAATGGTGCTTCTATCGCTATTGGCTTTTATTTACTCATGCTTTATCCAAACGCTAATAATAATATTGAAACGTACATAAATCAACAAGTATTGGCATCAATTAATGGCAATAGACCTTCAGAGCATACTACAAATCAATTTAAAATAATTTTGGGCACGCTTGAGCAGTTACTTATCCCTCTACTTATTGCAGCATTACACTTTATAATCAACAAAGAGAAAGCAAATAAATTAATTACATTTTTACCACTTCTAATAACAGGCTTAGCTTTTAGCATCCCTTTTACGCTTTTTAATAAACAGCACATTTATTATATTATTCCATCATTACCTTTTTACATACTTTTTATAGTCGGCCTTTTTAATATTTCAACTCAGAGTATAATCGAAAAAATATCAATTAAAGCGCAACAAGCAATAAAGGTTATTGGAATATTAGCTCTAATAATAGCAATATCTATTTCAATATTTAATTATAACAATATTAGCCGAGACAAAAGCCTGCTTAATGATCTTACAACCATTAGCATAAGCGTTGGCAAAAATGCAGTTACTGCATCCAAAGAGCTGCATTCAAAATGGAATTTATATTCTTATTCGGCAAGGCACCAATTGGTTAAATTTACCGTTTCTAAAAAAGCAGAATACCTTGTTAGTTCCTACAATCATATTCCAAACGGATACGAAAGCGTTAAAATAAAAACAACCACATTATTTTTATACAAAAAACTATGAACTCAAATAAATTAATTTATGGCTGCATGGGCCTTGGCGATTGGAATCAAAGACCATTAACTTCTGAAGCCACCACCAAAGGATTTAAAGCCCTTGAAACAGCTATTGATTGCGGAATAAACACTTTTGACCACGCCAATATTTACACTTTTGGCAAAGCTGAAGAAATTTTTGGCAAGTTTCTAAAAAATAATCCTGGCATTAGAAACGGGCTAAAAATCAATTCAAAAGCAGGTATTATTTTAAATGGCGGTTTAAATGGATCAAACACATACAGCCCTTACAAACAATATTTGCTAAATGAAATTAATCAAAGCCTAACTCGATTAAATGTTGATTACCTTGATACTTTTATTTTGCACCGATACGATCCGCTAACATCAGCTAAAACCATTGCCGAAACCTTAGATTTTATTGTTGACAATGGATTGGCAAAACAGTATGGGTTAAGCAATGTTCCACCAAAAATTGTATCAAAAATCGCTTCATATGCTAAGCATAAACCTGTAAGTTGTCAAATACAATTTAGCTTGGGCCATTCTGATTTAATTAAGCACAATACTTTTTTTAACCACCGCAAAGGCGATATTTACTTTGACACCCTTGAAGATTATGAAAGCCTAGGTGTAGAAATTGAAGCATGGGGTCCATTAGATAAAGGCTTGTTTTTAGGTGATTTTAGTTCGAACCCCTATGTACAAAACACTAAATTACTAGTAGCTGAGATGGCCAAGCGCTATGGCGTAAGTGCTGAATCTATTTTATTGGGGTGGATTAATAAATTACCTTTTAATATTAAACCTATTATTGGCACTAGCACCCCTGATAGAATAAGAAATTGTACTGAACCTGTTGAACTTAGTAGAGAAGATTGGTATAACCTTTGGATCAGTTCACTACACGAACCGCTTCCTTAGCTTATTTAAATAATCTCAGTAAGGTGCCAAAAAACCATTTTTCTTCAGCTTTTACTAATTTTTCAATGGCTTTGTCGGCGTTTTGAGTAAAGTCTGATAAGTTAGAGACCATAGTTTTAAACTCTTCAACATCTTCTTTACTGGCTGTATCATCGCCATCTACACCTTTAAAATCATCAAGTAGATCTACTACAGGCTCTAACTCACGTTTACGGCGCTCTTTTAAAATTCTCATAGCCACCTTGTACATATCCTTTTCGGCTATAAAAAAATCACGTCTTTCACCTTGAATAATTTCTCGGTAAACTAAATTCCAATCAATTAATGCTCTAAGGTTCATATTAGCATTTCCGCGCGAAATACTCAACTCTCCCATTACATCCTCAGCCGATAATGGATTTGGACTAATTAGCAAAAGGGCATGAATCTGAGCCATGGTACGGTTTACCCCCCATTTATTACCTAATGTACCCCAGGCTTGTACAAACTTGTCTTTTGCAGTTTTAAATTCCACTTTCACTCTTTTATACTTTCAAAACTAATTGAAAGTTAAACACTACCAAAACGAATTGGTTTTACACTTTTACAATTTGTTCTGCTATGAGCTTTAATAGCTCATCTTTTTTGAAGGGTTTTTGCATAAAAGCGCTCAAGCCCATCTCTAAAAGCTCTTTGCCTTCTTTTATTGTAGAACCCGAAAGCCCGATAATTGGAATGTTTTGTAAATACCCACCCATTAACCTAATGCGCTTAGTGGTTTCAGGGCCATCCATTTTGGGCATGTGCATATCCATTAAAATAACGTCGTATTCCTTTAGGTTAGATTTCACAAGCTCTAGCGCTTCAATTCCATGATTGGCAATATCAATATCAATCCCCATAGTTGAAAACGTTTTGGAAATCAGCTTTTGATTAATCTTATTATCTTCAACTACCAAAATATTAATTTCACTGGGCACGTTTGCAACTCCATCATCTTCAGTTATTTCTTCTTTATCGCCCTTATCAAGCTCAATGTCAAAATAAAAAACTGATCCAACCCCCATTTTGCTTTCAACCTTAATTTTAGAGCCATACAGTTCTACTATTCTTTTTGAAATTGCTAAGCCTAATCCCGTACCCCCATATTTTCTTGTTGTATCGGTAGATGCTTGCGTAAATCTCTCAAAAATATGTTCTACCTTATTGTCAGGTATACCAATGCCTTGGTCTTTTACGGCAATTCTTATAGTGTAAGAATCAGAGATATTGGTTATTTCATTTACTAACAAACTCACTTTGCCGTTTTCAGTGAATTTAATGGCATTACTTAAAAAATTATTAATAACCTGCCCAAGCCTAACAGGATCAGCCAAAAAGTATTTTGGCAATGCACTATCATATTTAAATTCGAGTTCTACTTTATTTTGACGGGCTTTTGGTTTAAGTGCTTTAACCATTTTTTCAAAATGCCGTTCAAGATTAAAACTAACATATTCAAGTTCTATTCTACCGCTTTGAATTTTATTATAATCAAGTATATCATTTACCAACGAAAGCAAATTTTCTCCTGAAAACTTTATTATTTCTAAATTCTCTCTTGCTTGACTACTTTTTGCTTCAGCCAGCATTTCTTCAGACAATCCCAAAATTGCAGTTAACGGGGTTCGGAGCTCGTGAGTTACTGAAGATAAGAAGACATCTTTAGCCTTAGATGCCCTCTGAGCCGTATCTTTTTGCGATATAAGAGCCGCCTGTATCTTTACTAATTTCTTATTAGTGTCTTTAAGTTTTTCAGAAGTAGATTTTATTTTATCTCTGCTTTGCTTTATATCATGTGTTAGTTTAAGCAATTTTTTATTGGCCTGCTTTGCTCTGTACCATGAGTAAATGGCTAATAAACATAATAGAATAACAAGCAACAATCCAAAAAGATAAATTCGTTTTTCGAACTCTTTTTGCTCAATAGTATTCGCTTGTTTTTGAGCCTTTTGAACCAAAACCTTATTAAGGTCTCTTTGCTTCTCATTTTCCTTTACCGCTTCAAGCTGAGCAATTTCTCTAGCCTTGTTTGCGCTTTTTAAACTATCGCTAAAAGCCGAGTATTTTTTATAATAATGCAAAGCACCTACAGGGTCTCCGTAAATTTCGCTAAGCTTATACCTAGTTTCAAACACCTTAACAGTATTGGTAAGGCCAACTCCTTTACTCAACTCATAAGCCTTGCCTATTACCCACTCAGCACTATCTTTTTTATTCAAATTACCATATGGCAAAGCCATGGCAATTAACGCTTTGGCTTCAATTGATGTATTATTTACATTTTTTGCTTTTACCCAATATTTTCTGGCACAATCTAATGCCAATGCATATTTTGATTGCTGATAGTAAATACGGCTAAGTAAATCGTAGACTTTGAGCTGCCCGTTCAAATCATTTTGTTCCTGTAAAAAAACAAGGGCCTTTAATGTGTTTTCATAAGCCCTATCGTAATGGAGTTTATTTATTGAAATCTCAGCCTTTAGCAAATAACCATAAGCCAGTAAAATTGGTGAATTATTA
>JBMYOR010000026.1:0-14528 GCA_049599535.1 Bacteroidia bacterium
CCAGCACAAGCATCTGTTTTAAAGTTGGCTGGTTTTGGCTTTTTACAATTTATACCACTTACAACTGGTGGATTATTATCTGGACACTTGATTACAACAATTTGAATATCGCGCCGTGTTTCACCAATCTTTTTACCATCTCTAAATTCTTCAATTTTAATAGACATTACAGTTTGCTCAACCTTCATAGGTCTAAACATTAAGTCACCAGTGGTACTATCAAGGTGAATACCACGCGGAAACTTTAAACCTCCTTTTGGAAAACCTAAATAATAGATTGGTTTATTGTATGAGTATCCACCTGACCATGTTGTTTTTGCCGTTGCACTTTGCATTGGTTCGGCCCAACTATACACCAGCGAATCAGCCAATCCACCTGTATTTGGATCAACATCTTTATCTTGTACACCTTGGTTGTAAATAAAATCTCTACCTAAACATATAATTGCCAACGGATCACCTGTAAACGTGGGAGAGTTGTCACATGGATCTTGGCAAATGTTTACAAAACCTTCTACATAAATACATTGATTAGCAGCACCTGTGGTAATGGCTCCATTACGAGCACATGTATAGTAACTCATTGTCATAGAACAACATCCATTTTTACGCCAATCGGTTACCACTACAATAGCTGTAAAGTAGTACACCATGATTCCATATTTAAATGAACAACCTGAACTTGAACATTTAGTACATTGATTATCGCAAACAGGGGTAATATCTGTACCACCACTTTTGGTAGTTGTAAATGTTTTTGATCCGCAATTTGTAGAAACTGAGAGGGAGGGGATTTGACAAGGGGGAATGTCGCAACCGTTGCAATCACGATATAATGTAATCCGAACTTTGAAGGTATCTTTTCCAATACACTCCCAGCTAATATCAGATCCCATTACGTGTGTAGCTTTTGATTCATTAAAAATCAATAAAGCCGCAACTAGTATTAAGAATTTGGTCAAGTAACGCATAGTTGATAATAAATTAAGAGTGTAAATATCTTACTCTCAACCTAAAACCCAAAATCTTATTCCTTTGTTAAGACTAGTAAATAATTATTTATATAAAAGAAACTATTAAAATATATTAGTACGGTGGATATGTTTAAAACCTGAAATAGTTGGTATTTTTAATACTTACTGTATTTTGTAAACAATTTATTAATTATCTATATATATTGATTATCAGTACTTTAAATAAATTTTGTGTATTGTTTAAAAGATAGTTTTAAATTAATGTTAGGTAATAGTGACTATTTGTATTGTTAGTGATACTTGTATAATAATTCGTTTTATAGAAGAACTTATGGGTTTTTAATAAATATTTATTTATCCTTTTTTGTTTTGATTTGACTGTTTACAAAACGTAGCTCTTTTGGGGTCAATTCACGTGCTTTTCCACGGGGTAATTTATATTTAGTTAATCCTGCAAAATATACTCTATCTAGCTTTATTACATTAAAGCCAAAATGCTCAAAGTATCGTCTTACTATTCGATTTTTACCAGAGTGCACTTGTATGCCAAGTTTGTTATTTTCGTCAATCTTGATAACTTCATCTGGAATAAATTCGCCATCTTCTAATTGTGCTCCTTTTTCAAAGTTCTCAATATCTAATTCTGTTACATTTTTATCTAAACTAACTTCATATATCTTCACAACTTCGTTTGATGGATGAGTAAGCTTATTTAAAAAGTCGCCATTATTGGTAAATAATAAAAGTCCGGTAGTATTTCTATCTAATCTACCTACTGGTTTGAGTTGTTCGGTGTACGGAAATTTTAAAAAATCATAAACCGTTCTTCTGTCTTTTTCATCGTTTGTGGTAGTAATAGAATCTTTGGGTTTATTAAGTAATACATAATAATATTCATCTTTAAAAACCGCTTTTGAGTTTCCTACTTGTACATCATGAATTTTAGGATTAATTTGAAATGAAAAGTCTTTACATACTTTACCGTCAATTTTAACTTTTCCTTCTTCAATTAATACATCGGCATTTCTTCTTGAACTGGCCTTATTAGTAAGTGCTAAAAATTTATTTAGTCTGTAGGTTTTATGTTCCTTAGGCGAATTATTGCTTTCCACGTAATTACTTTGTACAAACTTAGACTTGAATTTATACGTTAACAGATAGTATGAAGAAATTAAAATTTATATTTTTATTTTTTACGCTTTTCACTGTAGTAAGGGCTGATAATATTAGATGGAAGAGGGCATGCTTAAATGATTTAGATAATGTATTGAATTTAGAATATGCTTCAGCTTCGGATTGTGATAGTATTTTAATCAATATTTATGGAGAGAGATCTGTTGGAGCTGGTTTTAGATTAATAGGTCAAAGTGAATCGCATGGTCTAGCTTCTTCAAGTTTAGATGCTGAAAATTCTTCGAATTGGCGTTTGTATTTAGTTCTGATAAATAAATGTACTAAGGATAGTGTATTGAGTAATATTATTTTGGTAGATAATGCAGCGCCAGAAAATATAGGAATTGATTCAGTTAGTGTGGTAGGGGATAGTGTTGTAATAGGTTGGAAAGAATCTACTTCAGATGATTTAAAAAATTATGTTTTATACTTTGATTTACAGGGTGGTTTAAGTTCTGTTTTGGATACAGTTGAAAAGGATAAACTTTTTTATTATGACAATAGTGATAAGGTAGATGTAAATAGTTCAAGTGAAACTTTTAGAATTGCTGCTTTTGATAGTTGTGATATCAGTACGGGCCAGGTAGATGCACATAGTACAATATATTTAAGTGCTAGTAGTATTGATTTTTGTGATCGGAATTTGAATCTGAATAGAACCGCTTATAGTGGCTGGGATGAAGAAGTTGATTATTACTTAATTTACAGAATAGAAGGAACAGATATTTGGAAGCGATGGTCAGATTTTGAATACTTTGATAAATACGCTGATTTTTCTGATTTAAGGGAAAATTTTGAATTGAAGGTAAGAGCGATTAACTCTGTTACTGGTTTTACGTCAAGTTCAAATTCAATTTTAATTCAATTTGGAGATAATAGGGTTTTAGATTTATTCTATTTACATAGCGTATTTTTTAATGGAGATTCAACCATAATTGAATGGGTTACAAATTCAACGGATTTGGTAAATAGGTTTGAACTACAATACAGAGAAGGAGATATAGGAACATGGAATATTATTAGAAGTATTGATGCAAATTCATTTTTTAAATATTCGCTTACCTTAAAGAATTCAATTGCGGGTAGATATTATAGGTTACGGGCAATTTCTGATTGTGGTGATGATTTAGGTTTTTCTAATATAGGAAGAGTAATTGATTTAAGTATTAAGTTACCTGAGCTTGATGATTTTAATGGGGACTTAGAAAAGAGTAGGGTATTAAATTGGATGGAATTCAAGAATTGGAAAAATGATATTGATTCCTATAATGTTTTTAGAAAGATAGATGGGACATGGGATTTATTAAGCACGGTAAGTGATACTTTTTATATTGATAGTGAAAATTTGGTAGATATAAGTGTAGATTCAGGTATATGTTATAAAGTAGTTGGTTTTGAAGGAGATAGGTTTATTGATACTATATCGGGTACGGCAAGTACAACATCGAAATGTGTATTTTTTAATTTTCATAATGATTTACCAAATGCCTTTGATATAACCGATGATGATCAAAAGTTTTTTACTATTCCAGTCGAGAATCTTGATTCTGTAAATTCTTATATTTTAATTTATAATAGGTGGGGTGAGTTAGTAATGAATAATGGTTTAGAATGGAATGGGGGTTTTCTTAATAATGTGGCTCAACCTTGTCCGGCTGATACTTATTTTTATGTTGCGCGCATTGAACTTAAAAGTGGTGATTATTACTTTGTTTCAAATTCTTTAAATCTTTTCAGATAAATGATTACACATTTTACTGGCAATGGGTTTAAATACAATCAGGCTCTCATAAATGAAATATTGATAAAAATATTTACTGATTTCAATATAAGTTTAGTTTCATTAAATATTATTCAATTAACTGATGATGAACTCAAGGATGTGAATATTCAATTTTTACAACATGATTATTACACTGATATAATTACTTTTAATTACGGTAGTGATTTATATATAGAAGGGGAGTTATATATAAGTTTTGAAAGAGCGTTGGAAAATGAAAAAATATTTCATAAACAAAACGAGATAATTAGATTGATTATTCATGGTGCTCTTCACCTTTGCGGTTTAGATGATAACACTGATAAATTAAAAGAGCAAATTCATTTAAAAGAAGATTACTATTTAGATATGTTTCACGTGAAACATTAAAATCGATTTAAATAAATACTTTAAGTTCCACGTGGAACAAAAATATATGGAGAAAAAATATGATGTAATTGTTGTAGGTGGCGGTCATGCAGGATGTGAAGCTGCTCATGCTGCTGCAAAAATGGGTTGTTCTACTTTATTGATTACAATGAATATGGGAGTTATTGCTCAGATGTCATGTAATCCGGCTATGGGTGGTGTAGCTAAAGGACAAATAATTAGAGAGATTGATGCATTAGGTGGTATGTCAGGTATTATTACTGATAAAACCATGATTCAGTTTAGAATGCTAAATAGATCAAAAGGTGCTGCTATGTGGAGTCCGCGGGCTCAAAGTGATAGAATGCGTTTTGCTGAAGAATGGAGATTAACCTTAGAGCAAAATTTAAATGTGTCTTTTTGGCAAGATATGGTTACCGATTTAATAGTTGTAAATGGTAGGGTAGAGGGTGTTAAGACCCAAATTGGAATTGAATTTAAATCTAAAGCTGTAATTCTTACTAACGGTACATTTTTAAATGGCTTAATACATATTGGTGAAAAACAATTTGGAGGGGGTAGAATGGCCGAAAGATCTTCAGTTGGATTAACGGCTCAATTGGCAGTTTTAGGTTTTGATTCAGGTAGAATGAAAACAGGAACGCCACCAAGAATAGATGGTAGAACTATAAATTATAGTTTAACTGAAGAACAAAAAGGTGATGATAATCCAAGTAAATTTTCATTCTTACAAACGCCTACTTTAACCAATCAGCGTAGTTGTTTTATTACATATACTAATGAATCTACACATGATATTTTAAGGACAGGTTTTGATAAATCACCAATGTTTAATGGGAGTATACAAGGTGTAGGGCCAAGATATTGCCCTTCTATTGAAGATAAAATAAATCGTTTTGCTGAGCGTGATAGACATCAAATTTTTATTGAGCCTGAAGGTTGGAATACTGTTGAGGTTTATGTAAATGGGTTTAGTACTTCATTACCTGAAGATATTCAAGAAAAGGCTATGCGTAAAATACCTGGATTAGAACATGCTAAGATGTTTAGACCAGGATATGCTATTGAGTATGATTACTTTCCGCCAACACAATTAAAGCATACTTTAGAAACTAAATTGGTTAATGGATTATTTTTTGCAGGCCAAATAAATGGAACAACTGGATATGAAGAAGCAGGTGCTCAGGGTTTAATGGCTGGTATAAATGCAGTACTTAAAATCAATGATATAGAGCCATTTATACTTAAAAGGAATGAAGCATATATTGGTGTTTTGATTGATGATTTAATTACTAAGGGTACCGATGAGCCTTACAGAATGTTTACTTCAAGGGCTGAATATAGAATTTTACTTAGGCAGGATAATGCAGATGAACGACTTACAGAAAAAGGTTATAGAATTGGTTTAGCTGATTCTGAGAGAATGAATATGCTCAATAATAAGTTAATGCATACAGCTAAGCTTAAAAGTACTTTGGTTAAATCAAGTGTTCCAGAACTAGATAAAATGAATAATTATTTACAAAGTATAGAGTCGAGTACACTAAAGCAAAGTGTAAAATTGGCGTCACTAATTGGTAGGCCGCAAGTAAAATTGGCTCATGTTTTGGATATAGTATCTAGTGATTTAAATATAGATATGCTAAGTGATGAGATTATTGAACAGGTAGAGATTCAAATTAAGTATGCTGGTTATATTAAAAAGGAACAAGAAAATGCAGAGAAGCTTGAAAAATTAGAGTACGTACACATTCATAAAGACTTTAATTATGATGGCGTAAAGGGTTTATCTTCAGAAAGTAAAGAAAAACTTAAGAAGTTAAAGCCAGCCAATTTAGGTCAAGCATCACGTATTAGTGGCGTGAGTCCTTCAGATGTATCGGTATTAATGGTTTACTTGGGTAGATAGATATAATGAGATTTAGATATATAGTTTTTGGTATTTTATTGCTACAGTCTTGTGCGAATAAAATTACACTAACAGGTGGCGATAAAGATGAATTAGCGCCAGTATTGGTAGATGCATTCCCAAGAAATGCATCAGATTCTTTTAAAGCAAATGAAATCATTTTACAGTTTGATGAACTTATTCAGTTAAGAAACACAAATCAAATTATTGTATCGCCTTTAACTGCCGATAAATGGGAGTATGCAGCAAGTGGTAAAGGAGTAAAGATTAAAGTTCCGCTATTAGAAGATTCTACCACCTACACAATTGATTTTGGAGAGAGTATAGTAGATAATAATGAAAGCAATCCCATAAAAGATTTTACCTACGTACTAAGTACATACAACGTGATTGATACTTGTTTATTAGCTGGATCAATAGTAGACCATTTAACCAATGAGCCACGTGATCAAATTTTGGTAGGATTATATGGATCGAAAGAATTTGATATTGACTCATTGAAGCCAAGATATATCTGTAAAACTGATGAGTCAGGTAGTTTTTTATTTAAGGGAATAAGAGCAGGAAACTACTATATTAGAGCTATAGACGATTTAAATAAGGACTATAAATTGCAAGTAAATGAAGGTTTTGCGTTTAATGAAAAGGGTGTTTATGTTGATTCATTAACGGACACCATTTCGTTGAAAATGAGTGCTGATAGAAACTTACCTGTAACTTATAGCTTAAATACTGATTTGTTAAATTTTCCATTCATTGAATTTAGCAAACCTATTAGTTCGATAAGTATCAAAGATTCACTTGATAATGAAGTTAATTATGAGCTCAATAATACGAGAGATACGGTTTTTTTAATTTCAGATCTATTGAATTCAGACTTAATTTTATCGGTTAATTCAGGTGAGAATGATACATTAAATTGGGTAAGCGCAATTGATAACAAGAAAAAGGAATTAAAATTGGGCTTATCTATTGTTTCCAATAAGATTAAAAAGAAGTCTATAAGGGTTAAAACAAGCTTAAAAATTGATTCAGTTGTATCAAGCGGTATACATCTTTTAAAAGATAGTATTGAAGTAAATATTCTCGATATTGAAAAAGGGTTTAGAAATATATTAGAGCTAAGTTTTGAAAGGCCTATTGATGTAAATGGACTTCGTTTGGTGATTGACAGTGCTTCAATTTTTAATGGTATTTCAACCAACGATAAATTTTCGGCACAAGTAGCATTAGTACCTGAAACTGAATTCGGTAAAATAGAATTTAGTTTTAGTAAAAAGCTTGAGGGTAATGCTCTTGTGTGGTTATTAAATGATAAAGCAGAACCCTTGGCCTTTAAATTAATAGGAGATGGAAGTAGTAGTTTTGAGTTTGTAAGGCTTTATGAGGGGGAGTATCAACTCAAGATATTTTATGATACAAACATGAATAATATATGGGATGCTATAGATTTTAATACATTAGAATCGGCAGAGCCAATAGAAACCTATGGCCCTTACAGATTAGAAAAAGGGTGGGAGCTTTTAGGAAATAAAATAGAACTATAAAGCTCTTTTTTCTCTTACTGCTCGGTAGTATAAATTTTCATATTCGGGTAATACATTGCCAATATCAAATTCTTGGGCTCTAGCATAGGCATTTGTCCTAAACTGCTTATGTAAATCACTGTTCGTAAGTATTTTAAGTGAATACTCAGCCATTTTGTTTATATCACCAATATCAGTTAAATAGCCAGTTTTACCGTGAATATTAATCTCAGGGAAACCGCCAACATTAGTACTTATTACCGGGCATTCACAAGCCATAGCTTCAAGTGCTGCGAGGCCGAAACTTTCTGTCTCTGACGGAATAATAAATAAATCGGCAATACTTAAAATATCTTCAACTGCCGATAATTTACCAATAAATCTTATTCTATCACAAAGTTCAAGCTCTCTACATAGGGCTTCCATTTTTGATCTTTCTGGGCCATCACCAACTAATAATAATTTAGAAGGTATTTGTTGGTTAATTAGCGCAAAGGATTTTATTACATCTTGTATCCGTTTCACTTTTCTAAAGTTTGAAACGTGTACAATAATTTTCTCATCAGCTGGTGCAATTGATGTTTTAAAGTGACCAAAAGGTTTTCGAGAAAATTGATCAAAATCTACAAAGTTCGGAATTACCTGAATCTCTTTTTTGATATTAAAATAATCAAGCGTTTCTTGTCTTAAAAACTCCGAAACAGCCGTTAAATAGTCAGATTGCTCCATAGAATATTTCACTACAGGTGCTACTGAGTTATCTTTACCTACTAGCGTTACATCGGTTCCATGTAAGGTTGTAATAACGGGTATTTCAATCCCTTCATTTCTTAAAATATGCTTGGCATTATATGCCGAAAATGCATGAGGTATAGCATAATGCACGTGTAATACATCAAGTTTTTCGAATTTGACAACCTCAAGCATTTTACCAATTAAGGTGAGTTCGTAAGGTGGAAATTCAAACAGCGGATAATTCTGCGGTCTTACTTCATGTACCGAAATGTTTTCAAAATAATGCCGACCTAACCTTTCGGGTTGGCGGTACGATATAAAATGAATAGAATGACCTTTAGCTGCAAGTGCTAATCCTAATTCGGTAGCCACTACTCCGCTTCCGCCGTAAGTAGGGTAACATACTATACCAATGTTAAGTGATTTATTATCAGACAATTGAATATTTGTTTTTCAAATTTTTGAGCATATCTACAACCATATTATCAAGGCTGTAATTGTTTTGCCAATTCCAATGTTTACGGGCAAATGAATCATCAATAGAGCCAGGCCAACCTTCGGCAATTTGCTGTCTAAAGTCAGGCTTATAATCTAGTATAAATTCTGGCATTTGCTTTTTAATAGCTAAAGCCAATTCTTCAGGATCAAATGAAAAACCAGCTAAATTGTAGCTTGATCTGATTTTTACATTTTCAGAATTAGTTTCAGTAATATTTATAGTTGCTTTTATAGCATCGGGCATATAAAGCATAGGTAACATGGTGCCCTTTTGCAAAAAGCTGGTATACTTTCCTGACTTTAAGGCTTCATGAAAAATTTCTACCGCATAATCAGTAGTACCTCCACCGGGAGCTGCTTTGTAGCTTATTAATCCTGGATATCTTATGCTTCTAACATCAACATTCCATCTATTATGGTAGTATTCGCACCATCTTTCGCCGGCAAGTTTGCTAATTCCGTATACAGTGGCAGGATCCATTACGCAATCTTGAGGCGTATTTTGCTTAGGCGTTGAAGGGCCAAATACGGCAATTGAGCTTGGCCAAAATGTTTTTTGAATATGTTTTTCTTTAGCAAGGTCTAATACATTGAATAAACCTTCCATATTCAGTTTCCAACCAAATTCAGGGTTTTTTTCGGCAGTGGCAGAAAGTAAAGCCGCCATATTGTACACGGTGTGAATATTGTGTTTTTTTACAAAGGCAAAAAGGTCTTCTTTATTAAGCACATCAAGCTTTGCAAATTCACCAGAGTTTATTAACTCGTGGTTTTCAGGTTCTCTAATATCAGTGGCAAATACGTGCTCAGATCCGTGTTTTTTTCTCAGCTCAAGTACAAGTTCGGTTCCAACTTGCCCACCTGCACCAATTACCAAAATATTTTCGCTCATAAAAGTAGTGTTTGTGCAAATCTATTTTGCAGCAAACAATAAGCACCAACAATTAATAAGAGATTAGGTTCTAAAGGCTTAATATTTTTAGGAAAAAGGTAATCACCTTTTTATTTTTTTGTTGAGCTCTTTAAAGCATCTAACTCTTTTAAAGCGCTTTTTATAATATTCGGTACTCAGTTTTGATACCACTACACCTCGAGATGTACTAGCATGCACAAATTCAACAGGTTTGCCCTTATCACTTATTACAATACCCACATGGCCTATTTTTCTATCGCGAAGGTTGCTACCTTTAAAAAAAATAAGATCTCCTTTTTTAGCTTTTCTTAATGGCACTCTTTTGCCGGCATTGCCTTGATCTTGTGATATACGAGGTAATTGAATATCAAATTTTCTAAAAACGTAAGAAACATAACCGCTACAATCAAACCCCTTTGGGGTGGTTCCGCCTAAATTGTAGGGCGTACCAACATATTTAAGAGCTTCTTTTACAAGTAACTCATACTTTCTAATTTTTTTTGCTTTAAGCTCATGAGCTTTGATGGTATAAACTGGTGTAGATACTAATAGAATGAATACAATAAAACTGCGCATAACGAGTACTTAAAACAAAACTAAAACAGCCATCGTGCATTTACCGATCCTGTTTGAATCACTTTGTTGGTTTCTGAATAGCGGCCTTCATAATTTACACCAATTTGTGCCTGCTTAGATATTTGATAATTTGTAATTACAGTCCAGGTATAATTGGTGCCTGGCTGTAGGCCATTAAGCATACTAAAACCTAATGGTGAATTTTTTTCGCCAGTAAAGTCAACCATTATGTAGTTTAACTTGGCTGTAATTACACCTTTTAGCGCTTTAGAATAGGTAAACTCCATTCCAACCTGTCGTCTGTTAACTGAGGCAATTCCAAGCTCGCTATCAAGGCCTTTATATTGTTCAAGGCTTAAGGCATATCTAATATTAGTACCTTTTTGAATCTGACCTTTCAATTTAAGGTCTTGATAACTTAGTGTGTAGTTTTTGTTTTCAAACGATTCTGATACACTTTTGAGCTGACCATTGCTGTAAACAGGAAAAAGAGAAAAAACCTTAGTTGTATTCCATCTAAGTTGCAATAGGTCTTCTTTTTTTTCTTGACCTTCAAAACCGTAAACAAATAGGTTTTTATTTAATAATTCAATATGTGTATACTCAATGCTAAATTTTGTGCTAAGCCTATTAAAATAAAGTGAGTTTCTAATTTGAGCGCTGGTACTAATCAAAAAATCAGATTCAACATCAAGCGCAAATGGATTAAATTGATCTATTGAATTATTGTCGGTGGTTTTTCTTTTTATACTTCCGTTGGTTTGATTACTAAATTTTGAGAGTACTTTTTTAACTCCCTTTTTACCCGACCAAATTACAGCAGGTGTTATGTTTATTGTTTGTAAAAACTCATTACTTATGGCCTTTACATATGTATTACTGTTTACAATGGTTCTTACGTAATCGCCTTGTCCATTGTATTCTTCGGGTCTAAATTCGCCTAAATCCTTTTGTTCGTTCTGATTTAAATCTGCCCATACAAAATCTCCGAGCCCTTCGCCTACGTATAGGTACAATACTTCAAATTGTCTTTCTCTACCTGTACCTATTTGGTAGTACGAATTGGTTTGAAAAACCCCTTTTAACAAACTGAGCCTATACTCTGCTCTATTGAGTAGTGTATTTTCATCAAGACTATCTATACCTGTTAAATCATCAAAAATGCGGTATGTTGAACCTAAGTTAAATCGAAAATTTGGTCCTTTTCCGATACCAATTTTACCTGTAATATCATTGCTTTTTGATGTTGAAACTAAGGTGTTATTAATTGGTAATGTGTTTTCTCTTTTGTTGTACCCAATTTCAAATCGCAGAGCGAGTGTATCGTTACTTTTTAATTGAGCTCCGTATTGCTTAAATCCAAAACTCTGTTTTAGCATTGAATCAATAGAGTTAAAGCGGTATTGGTTGTTTTCTTGACTAAAGTTTCCGCTTAATTCAAGCCCCCTTATAGGTAGTATTGCACTGGCACTACGGCTTACTAAGCTACCGCTTAATGGTGCCAAAGTATCGGCAATATTTGTGTTTACAATGCTGTTTGCACCGCTTATAGTTGCTTTTTTTATTTTGGTAGAAAAAGTGGTTTTTTGTTGCTGACCATTAAAACTTTGGCCAATTGATAATATTCCGAATTCGTACTGAATATAATTTTGCTTTTTACTGAGCTTAATTTTTCCATTACTATTTGCAAAAACATTGTTTCCGTTAACAATTGATGTTTGATTACTAAGTTGTCTATTCCAAGTACGTGTAAATTCTACGCTTCTAAATCGTTCTAAGGTTTTAAAATTTTTACTTGTAAACTCGGCTCCAAAGCTGGTTTCTACACCAATGTTTTTTATTGAATCTTTTCTAACAATATTTAATTTAGAACCCATACCGTTATCGTTTTCTGAATCAAGACTCGAAAAAGTATTTACATCATTTTTACTTAACGCTAAATTGGCTGTTAAAACCATTTTTGGACTTAATTTGGTGGTAAGCAAGCCCGTAAGTAATTGAGTTTTGTTAGGGGCAATTAGTTGTATTATAGGTTCATAATTTCCTTGTTTTACTCCATTTATAGGTGCTACCCATTTATATACACGTCCGTTTATTAGGGTAGCTTCTTGCACATAATTACCATTGTTTGCACCTACAAGACTAAAAGTTACTCTGTAGGCTCCATCATTATTATTGGTTTTTATATAAATATTGCTATAGCCAACTCCGTTTACTATAGTGTCTTTTTTTAAGTATGCAATGGTGTTTTCAGTTAGGTTGGCAGTATCGCCCGATTCTTTAAATGCTTCAGAAATATTATCGCCAACTTGAGCAAGCTTTATAATATCTTGAGTATTAAAAGTGGTATAAAATGGTTTGTTCTTATTGTCTTGTTCGCTGTAATAGTTTACTCGCCAATTAACTTTATGGTTTTTCATTTCGGCTGTTGCATGCATTAATGATCTCTCAAAAGAGTTATCGGCATACTGAAACTCTACAACAATTCGATCTAAACTTGTAATAAGTTGATTTGGGGTAAATGTTATTTCGCCTGTATTATAATCAATGGTGTATTCGTTTTGTTCTCCACGTTTTAACTGCTTACCGTTTATAAAAATGCGCTCGGTACCGGCAATTACAATAATAAAAAGCCCGCCATTTTCGCCCACAAGGCGGTATGGGCCTTGGTTACCTTCTTCACCATTAAAAGTGTTTCTGGCAAATCGTCCGCGTGTAACCCCAACATTGCCCCCTACTTTGTATGTATTATTGTTTTTAGTAAAGGTTTGAAAAGCGCTAATACCTTGGCTTTTTTTATAGGTTTTAAAAAAATATTCATCAGGTTGATTTTTTACAAAAAAATCGCCAAGTGTAATATTGGTTCCTTTGCCTTTTAAATTTACAAATACTTGATCAAACTCTTGAATATTAGATGTTGTACCTTCAGGTTGAATAGGAATATTTCTATCGCTCAGTGCGGCCAAAAGTGTATAATCGTCAGAAATTTTGCCCGATAGCTGTAAATCAAGATTAGAGTTTACACTTAAATTTTGGTTGTTTCCGAAAGCAACACCGCGGCTAATGCTTCCTACTTTCGATAATTCATCATTCTCGCTAAGGTTAGGTTTGTTTCTGTTGTTTTGTTGCTGAAGCTTTTTATTATACTTTATAAGAGTTTCGTTTTCAATTATTTGGGTGTTTCTTAATTGGTGTTTTTTTGATAAATCAAAATTGAATGTTCGGTATTTTATAATTACCGAATCGTAGCTTATACTCGAATCGAACTTTAGTTGGGCTTTTACCCAATTAAGTTTATATAAATTGTGCTTAATTGAGTCTGATAAATAATAGATTTTTAAAGATCCCGGAATTATTGAATTACTGTCAATTTTAGAGTATTGAGTGCTTGGCGCAATATTTTTTACTACTTGAACTACGGTTTGAGCCCCCGCATACTTGCAAAAGCTTAAAACTATAATTGATATGATTATTGAAATACGCACCAAAAAAAATGGAGTTACCTTTTACTAAGATAACTCCATTTTGTATTGTTTATGATTTAAGTAACTACTTCTTAGTCATAAGTAACGAAAGGTAATTTTTACCTTCTTCAGTTACCATGTATGCTCTTTTACCTACAATTTCAACTCTACCTGAAGAAACGTTGTTTTTCATGTACTGAGAAGGGTTGGCGAGTTCAACACCTTGAGTTTTTAATAGTTTTGAAGTATTAAAAGTACTAAAGGTTTCAGAGTTAGTACTGGTTAAGAAATAGTAACCAGCGGCTAAAATCCAATCACCTTTTTTCATTTTTCTTTTAAAAGATTTCATGTATGCACTAAAGCTACTTGCTATTTTAGGCTCTTTAGCAGGTTTTGCTTTGGCCACTGGTGCTTTTTTAGCTACAGGCGTTTTTTTAACTACTTTTTTAGCCACAGGAGCTTTTTTAACTGCTGCTGCTGGAGCAGGAGTGGCGGCTGCCATCTCTGCCGGGATTGCGCGCTGCTCGTCCATCGCAGGCGCGATGCGCCGCAGCCGCAGGGCATTGGTCAGGACAAACACCGAGGACAACGCCATCGCACCCGCCGCA
>JBMYOR010000027.1:0-14349 GCA_049599535.1 Bacteroidia bacterium
AACATAAACTGTTGGGTATCTGTTTCATTGTCTACTGCTGCTCCAATTGCTGCGAAAAGAGCTGCGTATAATAAGTAACCACCTAAGAAATAAAAGATAAACAAACCATAATGGTAAACCCAATAAACCATGTAAGTGATGTACTAAAGGGGTTAAGCGCCAAAAAATTAAATGTACTGCATGCCCTAGTATTGCACGATGGCCTTACCATTAAGGAGCTAAATCAGGTGCTAAATTTTCATATTACCGATACCCGAAACTTGGTTTCAACTCTTGAAAAAGATGGAATTGTAAAAAATGAAAACGACTTTTTAAACATAAACCCACTTTTGCACTGGAGCGCAATAAACGCCTTAATTAAAAAGAACCTTATACACTAGCTTGAAATACGCCCTTACCATATTTTTAATCTATAGTGCCTTTTTACTAAAAGCACAAGATTATAACTCAGCAGCCACGGCCGATAGTGCAGCGGCTACAGCAACAATTCCCGCCACAGATAATCCTACCGAAAAAACGGCCAAAAACATAATTGACCAAACATCTACTAATTTAGAGAACATAGCGGGCAGCACCATTTTTACCTTCAAAAACATTTTAATTGCCATTATTTTACTGGTAATTAATTGGTTTATAATTAAACTGATACAGCGCCTATTAGAAAAATTTGCCGAACGCAGTACCCAACACCGAATTACCATTAAGGGCTTTATTCCTATTGTAGCTATTGTTTTTTGGGTATTGGCTGTTTATATAGTAATTGTCGATGTTTTTGATCCACCACGCGAAACCCTTTTGGCAGGGCTAGCATCGGCCGGAATTGCGGTAGGCCTTGCTGCTCAAGATATAATTAAAAATGTATTTGCCGGCTTGGTTATCATTTTTGACTCCCCTTTTAGGGTAGGCGATAAAATTGAAGTAAGCAGCCACTACGGAGAAGTGAAACAAATAGGCCTTAGGTCTACCAAAATAATTACGCCAGACGATAGCATGGTAACCATTCCAAATAGCGAGATGATGAATAATTCGGTTTCGAACTCAAATACCGGTGAGGCCAATTGCCAAGTAGTGGCTGAATTATACCTACCGCCCGAAATTGATACCGTGCTAGTGCGCAAAAAATCAATTGAAGCTGCACAGGTTTCTAAATACATATACCTAAACAAACCCATTGCCGTGCTATTTTTTAATGTGGTTGAAGATGGCGTACCCTTTATAAAAATGAGACTAAAAGCCTATGTAAGCGATATTAGAAACGAGTTTGCTTTTAAAAGCGATATGACCGAGCTGGTAATGAAACAACTATTTGCCGAAGGAATTTTAAATCAAAATTACTTTATGAACCATGGGTCGTAAGAAAAAGGAAAAAAAGCCAGATTCAATTCAAAAAAACCGGAAGCTTTTGCTTTTGCTTATTTGCTTAGCAAGTGCTGTTGCCTTTAGCTCTAATTTTAATGGCGAAATTCTAAATTTTGATGACAATCTTTATTTTGAAGACACTGATATCACTAACCTTACTTGGCTAAATTTAGCTAATTATTTTACCAAGCATTATGTAATAATGTACCATCCGCTGCCCATTTTAAGCTTTGCGGTGCAGTATAATTTGCATGAGCTAAACCCTCTACCTTATCATTTATTCAACTTTATATTTCACTTATTAAATATTTTGTTGGTGTATGTGTTTGCAAAAGCACTTAGCCACAAAACTCTTGTAGGTTTACTTACCGCCCTTGTGTTTGCCGTACACCCTATGAATACCGAAGCCGTAAGCTGGATTTCGGCGCGTAGTAGCGTAATGTATTCTTTCTTTTTTTTAGCAAGCCTATATGTGTATTGGCAATACATTACCAATGTAAAAAAGCACAATGCTAAATGGTTTATTTTCGCTTTTGGGCTAGCCCTATTATCGTTTTTTAGCAAAGCCAATGCGCTGCCTTTACCCTTTGTTTTGGTGCTATTAGATTGGTATGCTAAGCGAAAATTTAATCCTAAACTCATTCTCGAAAAAATACCTTTTATTGCCTTATCGGTAATATTTGGTTTAGTTGCCATTAGTGATTCGGGCACAGCAAACAACCTGAATATTGGTACCAATGAGTTTACTTTTTTTCAAGGCCTATTACTCTCTTTTTATACACTTGGCAATTATGTTGTGCAGTTTTTTGCACCTATACATTTGGCAGCCATACACACATACCCTGTAAAAACCATTACTGGTGGGTTGCCCATATTGTATTACATAGCCCCCATGGTATTGGCAGCATTGGCAGTTTTGGTTTTTAAATTCAAAAACAACCGAAACCTTATTTTTAGCCTACTATTTTTTGGAATAATTGTATCAGTAACCTTGCAAATAATACCTTCTCGCCTTTTTATGATGGCCGATAGGTATGTTTACCTACCCTATGTTGGCTTTGCATTTTTTATTGCTCAATTTATAAATAGCTGTGCGAGCTCAAAAAATCAAAAGATTAAAAAACGCGGCTCAATTTTTATAAATATTGTGTTGGTATGGGCCTTATTGCTTGCTATAATAAGCTTTAACCGAAACAAGGTTTGGAACAATACTGAAACCTTAGTAACCGATATTATTGAAAAAAACAACGAGCACCCCTACTTGTCAAGAGCTTATGGTATTAGAGCCGCAATTAAAGAATCGCGAAAAGATTCGAGAGGCGCATTGGCCGATTTAAATAAAGCGGTTGAAATTAGAGGCACCGAAGGCGAAATTTTTTATAACAGAGGCCAAGTTCATTTTAGAATGACCAATTATGCCAAAGCCTTAAGTGATTTTATAAAGGCACGAGAAATAATGGGTAACCACTATCAACTGGCCAATTTTATGGCGGGCTGCGAGTATAACCTTAATAGATATGTAAGCGCACTTGAGTACTACAACGAAGCCATTGAGCTAAAACCCGATTATGCCGAAGCCATTAGAAACCGAGGCAGCGTATATGCCAGTATACTTGAATATAATAATGCTATAAAAGATTATAGCAAAGCAATAGAATTGGTACCATCAGATGCTGATGCTTTTAAATTCAGAGGTTTTGTATACTTAAAGCTTAATAATCGTGAAAAAGCTTGCAACGATCTTTTACGAGCGAAACAATTAGGAGCACAAGGTGTTGAACCATCTATTGTAGCCAATAAATGCACAAATTAAATTTACAATGAGACAATCCATTTGGGACGATATAAAAATGCGGATTATACATAGCAACAATTCGCTTATTCACCTAATCGCCATAAATGTGGCCGCTTTTTTAGTTACATCAATCCCCATTGGCCTTAGCTTTTTGTTTTTTCAATCAGCAAGCGAAAATCCAGTATATGGATTTGTAAGTAATTGGTTGTACTTGCCAGGGCAATTGCTCGATTTTGCTACTCGCCCTTGGACCCTAATTACCCACTTTTTTTTACATAGCAGCTTCAGCTTTTACCACATATTTTTCAATATGATGGTTTTTTGGATGTTTGGCCGCATATATCACAACCTAATGGGCAATGCGCGCACTGTGCAATTATTTGTGTTGGCGGGTATGGCTGGTGGTCTTGCTTTTATTTTAGCCAACCCTATTTTTCCTACTCTTGCCGATCATAAGCCACTTGTTGGTGCATCTGGTGCCGTAATGGGTTTTGTGGTAGCAGCCACTGCATTATCGCCATTAATGACCGTTAGACTTATGTTTTTTGGAGAAATAAAACTATGGATGATTGCCGCTACCCTTGTAATTATGGATATAATTTTTATTGCCGGTAATACTGGTGGCCGAATTGCTCACCTTGCCGGTGGGTTTACGGGCTATCTTTTTGTGACTCAACTTAGAAAAGGCAACGACTTTGGAGCATGGATTTCAAAAGCACTACTTGTAATTCAAACCTTTTTTAAGCCAAAACCTAAATCAAAATTTAAGGTACATAGCAACCCTAAAACTAGTAATACCAGCCGAGGTAGCTCAAACCAAAGTAGCTCATTTACCAATGCGGTAAGTCAAGAAGAAATTGATGCCATTCTCGATAAAATTGCAAAATCTGGTTACGATTCTCTTAGCAAAAGAGAAAAAGACATATTATTTAAAGTGAGTGATAAGAACTAGCTGGCATAATATCTTACTCAGCTTTTTAACTTGAAGTTTAACTATGATATTATCCAGGTGAATAGTTTAAGGTTTAAAACCCTGCCCCTTAATTAACTTCAAACAAACATAATTTCAAAGCCCAAGAACCTTTTATTGGTCACAATGCTTTTTACTTTTGCAGCCCAATTGAGTAAATCATGAAAAAGCACAATTTACACGTTTACAACAGCTACACAAGGTAAAAGTTAATCGAATTTATTATGATGAGTTATTCTTACTCCTTATTTTGACTTCTCAATAATTTCAGTCAATCGATTTTGCAAAAGAACTTGTAACCTGCCACTGCAATTCGCCAGGTATCCGAATAGTATCTGTAAACTCAGAATAAGCTTTAATATCATTCACGATTATTTGATCGCCTCGTTTTAAGGTTTTGAGCTTTGTTTTTACTCCAGCATTTAATGTATCTCCAATACAAGAATATTCTGCAAGGATTTTATTCTTTCTTTTAAGCTTCAAATGGTAACTGATCACATTTGGGTTTTCCGCATCAATGCAATCATTACTAGCCCGAAGTTTCCAATTGCCGTATCTTAAATCTATTGGTCTATCAATGTGTCCTGAACTACTTAAACCCACAATACTCGCATACACGTTAGGTGGGCTTTTGAACCTTAATTTCGCTTTCGCAAGTTCTTTAAAGCTTCCGTTTTCAATTACGCCAAAGCTAATTGGATAAACATTACGAAATGCATCAAGGCTACTTACAATGTACTCTCCTTTGCCTTTATTTATAAGTTTAAGTGCACTGCTATCGTATTGAATTTTTAGGTCCTTTGAATTTATTCCCTCAACCAAAATCTTGACATGATTATTTCTCTCATGGTAAAGTTGATTCACATCCAAATTTTCGATAGTGACTGTCTTTACGGTTAATGTTTCTTCTTGAAATGAATAGAATAAAAAGCCATTCAGACTCAAAGAAATTAATAGAAAATACTTCATATTCTTTTAACTTGAATTTGTTTTGCGATATTATGCAAATCAATAGGTCGGGGTTTAAAACCCGACCTATTGATTAAAAGGTGTATCGGGAAAGATAACAAAATTCAATTCGATGGAACTCCAAACAAGTATGGAATACACGTGTCTCCTACTGGTTGTCGGAATCGCTCGCTCCAAAGATTAATTGAACAATTATCTAAATCTTAAATTTTGCAGTACAACCATCGATACCTCCCTTTGATTAATTTCAAAGCCCAAGAACCTTTTATTGGTCACAATGCTTTTTACTTTTGCAGCCCAATTGAGTAAATCATGAAAAAGCACAACTTACACGTTTACAACAGCTACACAAGGCAAAAAGAGTTGTTTGAACCCATTAAGCCACCCTTTGTAGGCATGTATGTGTGCGGCCCTACGGTTTATGGCGACCCACATTTGGGCCATGCCCGCCCCTACATCACTTTCGATGTGCTTTTTAGATACCTCAAATACTTAGGCCATAAGGTGCGCTACGTTAGAAACATAACTGATGTTGGCCACTTGGTAAATGATGCCGACGAAGGCGAAGACAAGATTGCTAAAAAAGCAAAGGTTGAGCAACTTGAACCCATGGAAGTGGTGCAGCAATACACCAATAGTTTTCATGATGCCATGCGTGCATTAAACAACATATCGCCAAGTATTGAGCCATCGGCGGCGGGTCATATACCTGAGCAGATTAAAATGGTTGAAGAAATTATTGCAGCTGACTTGGCTTATGAAAGCAATGGCTCGGTGTATTTTGATGTTGAGAAATACGCTAAAACAAATGACTATGGCAAGCTATCGGGCAAAGTACTAGAAGACCTAATTGCTGGTAGCGATAGAGAAGATACCAGAAACCTTGATGGCCAACAAGAAAAACGCAGTCCATTGGATTTCGCCATTTGGAAGAATGCCTTACCTGAACATATTATGCGTTGGGAATCGCCTTGGGGATTGGGTTTTCCGGGTTGGCATATGGAGTGCTCGGTAATGAGCAGAAAATACTTGGATTATCCTTTTGATATACATGGCGGTGGAATGGATTTGCAGTTTCCGCACCACGAATGTGAGATTGCGCAAGCCCAAGCTGCTACTGGCCAAAATCCAGTTAAATATTGGATGCACAACAACATGATTACCCTTGATGGTAAAAAAATGGGAAAATCATACGGAAACGGAATTAACCTTGACCAATTCTTTAGTGGAGATCACCCATTACTAGAGCAAGCGTATACGCCCATGACCATCAGGTTTTACATACTAATGGCACATTACCGCTCTACCTTAGATTTCTCTAACGAAGCCTTAAAGTCTGCGCACAAAGCATTTCAAAGGCTTATGAACAGCTTTGAATTGCTGGATAATGTAAAAGCAAGTGCTGATAGCACATGGAACCTGAGCGAATGGGAAAGTGATTGCTTTGCCAAGCTTGACGATGACATGAATACGGCGCAACTCATTGCCAATTTATTTGATGCGGTTAAAACCATCAATTTGCTAAATGATGGCAAACTCACCTTAAACGAAGCTGATTTGTCTCGATTTAAAGAAGTGATGCATGGCTTGGTATTTGACATTATGGGCTTGGTAAATGAGGATAAGGCAGCTGAAAGCTCAGACTCTGTTGATGGACTAATGAGCCTGCTGCTTGACATTAGAAACAATGCCAAAGTGAATAAAGATTGGGCCACCGCCGATAAAATCAGAAACCAAATCACGGAGCTTGGTTACAAGATTCTCGATGGTAAAGATGGTAGCCGCTGGGAGAAGGCATAAGAAATGAAGATTGAGATGTCTGACACTTTGGAAGTGTCGGACATCTTAATTTCTAGTCAATAAGTGCTGTCTCTGATCTAAAGTCTAAGGTCCCTTTGCCCTTTTAAAGCAATTTGAACATAATCGATTAGCGGGCGCTCTAGTGTTTTAGCCCCCTAATTCATCAGACGACATTCTAGTTTAAAAAGTTTAATTAAATATGTCGTTTGAAAATGAAAAAGAATTGAGAGCTCTAAAATTCTTGAAGAAATTCAGAGAATTCTTGAGTAAGAAAATGATAAAAAAGTTATGTTAAGTGAAGCTCAAAAAGAAGCAATTACCAAAGGACTAAAACAGTATAAAAATGGTAATGTAATTGAGCAACAGGTTATGGAAGAAAAACTCAAGGGATGGCTGAAAGAAAAAGAAGAAGGCTCAAAGTAGTTTGGATTCAGAAAGCTTAAAAAATTTACTTTTCTGATTGAATGAAACGAATCAAGCATTTCCAAATTATCGCTGCATTCTGTTTGATCACTTTCTACGTGTCATGTAAGAAAGAAAACGAAAAATGCATTATACCGACCAACAACGAAGGCTTAACTCACGGCATGTGCTCTTGCTATTGGGATAATGATAAAAAGTATTTGCGTTTTAGAAAACAGTATTACAATGGAAATTGGATTAATGAGTATGTATGCTATGGATTTAATGGTAGTACAGTTATTCAATATTCTTTTCTGGACACCAATTCTGCAACGGTCTTCTCTGCTGGTGTCATGGTTAAAACATTGGAATACAAGAATGATTCTGTTTTTTATATTGGGAACGATGACAGATTTATACAGTTAATTCCACACCAAAAAAATGAAAAAAGGCTTTTAAAAATTTATGTTGCAAACCCACCAAATTCTAATTATCAAGTATTTGTAATTCATGAAAACCAAGTTGCTGATACTTTTAGTAGAACAAGCATACCGTACATTAACAGATGGGAATTAAATGATTCATTGATAGAATCCGACTCAATTATATTCGAAATACACTCAACTAAATACCGCTCAAAATTGAAACATATTGAGCGATATAAATCATCTGTAATCGACCCATTTATTCCAGGATTTCCTTTTAAAGAAGATCACGTAACGCCCAATATTTCGTCGGGTCGCCAAATTAAGATTGATTAATTTTCGAGTTAATCCACATCAAGCACTTGGTTGCAATTGTATATGGCTGCGCTAGATGTCAGACACTTTCGAAGTGTCCGACATCTGACCAGTTAATCAATCAACTACTATCTAATGTCTAAGGTCCAAAAGTGGAGCTAAACATGATATGTCTCCATTTCGCCAAGTGCTGCGAATTCATCCTTAAACAAAGCTATTTGAAGCTGCAAGACACGTCATGTTTTTGCTATTGAAATCCAGCGCTCTTATATAAAACAGATGTCAGACGTTTCAGAAACGTCTGACATCTAATATATTTTCTCTTGATTAAAGGCTCCAATTTGCAAGTGAAATACCATTGGTAGGCATCCTAAATGCTTAACTGAAAAATCTTTCAATTAAATCCATCAATTCTTATGCAACTCATTGGCCTATTGCATCATTGGGTAATAGAAAATCAAACCTTATGAAAAAATCACTCATCTCCATTCTATTGCTGCCTTTTCTATTTGTTGCTTGCTCAGAAGACGCTGAAAACTTAGGTGTTACTCAAAGGTCATTTGAAAACTCATCTGATTATGAAGCGGGACCGGGATATACAGACCCTAATGGCAAATACAATGAGATAGTTGAAAACCCTTTTATCAAAACCAAAGATGAGAACGTTTCTACTTTCTCAATTGATGCTGATGGCGCTTCATACTCAAACGTTAGAAAACACTTGGTTGATTATGAAACTTTGCCACCTGCCGATGCCATTAGAACAGAAGAACTGATCAATTATTTCGACTTTGACTATCCTGCTCCAACTGGTTCTGACCCAATATCAGTAAATATTGAAATGGCTGAAACTCCATGGAACAATGACCATAGATTATTGCGAATTGGGCTTAAAGGAAAAGTGATTCCAGAAAACGAGCTTCCGACAGGTAATTACGTTTTCTTAGTTGATGTTTCGGGCTCAATGAACTCTGAAGACAAGCTTGGTTTAGTGCAATACGGTCTAAATAAAATGGTTGACGAGCTTGACGATAACGATCAAGTGGGTTTGGTAACCTATGCCAGCAATCCTAGAACCGTATTGGCACCTACAAAAGCTAAAGATTCAAGAACCATTAAAAACGCAATTGATGATTTAAGTTCGGGTGGTTCAACAAACGGTGAAGGTGGAATTACAACCGCGTATGCCTTGGCTGAAGAACATTTTATTGAAGGTGGCAATAACAGAATTGTGCTTTGTACCGATGGCGACTTTAATGTTGGGATTTCTAACGAAAATGAATTGGTAAAACTGATAGAACAATACCGAGATAAGAATATATTTTTAACCGTTGTATCGGTTGGCCATAGTTATAATGATGCCGCCATGGAGCAATTGGCCAACAAAGGAAATGGCACATTTGAATACGCCGATTCTGAAAAACAAGCGGAACGCGTATTTGCTCAAAAGCTTTCAAGAATGCTAACTGTGGCTAAAGATGTGAAAATTCAAGTTGAGTTTAACCCTAACGCTGTTGCGCAATACAGACTAATAGGTTACGAGAACAGGCTGCTTGAAAACGAAGATTTTGAAGACGATACGAAAGATGCCGGTGAAATTGGAATGGGTCAAACCATTACGGCATTATATGAAGTTGTAACCGTAAATAATGCCGCTAAAAATCAAAGCAGCCTCACTTTCAATTTTAGGTATAAAGACCCCGAAGGCACTAGCAGTAAAGAAATAAGT
Organism: Bacteroidia bacterium; assembly: GCA_049599535.1. GTDB lineage: Bacteria > Bacteroidota > Bacteroidia > CAILMK01 > JACPUW01 > JACPUW01. The sequence goes on from JBMYOR010000027.1 coordinate 9,765, forward strand.
ACCACTTATATTGACAAATACGGTAGCTTTAACAACGCAAGCAATGAGTTTAGGTTTGCCGCCGCCGTTGCCTCGTGGGGTTTGGTTTTAAGAGATTCAGATTATAAAGGCAATGCCACTTATAGCGATATTGAAAAATGGGCAAAAGGTGCTATTGGTCAAGACAGCGATGGCTCAAGAAGTGAGTTTATTGACTTAGTTGGCTTGAGCCAAAAATTTGATGATTAAAGGTGAAAATCGAAAACCCGATGCCGTTCAGTTATACTGTTCGGCATCTTTCCTTTTCATGAAGCCCGTATCGCTAATTTTGAGCCATGATTGGTTATTTCGGAAAGCTAGTTAAACTCATTGGGCTATTGTTTTTTTTTCATCAGGCCACTGCCCAAACTCCACTTTTCATTGAACCATTCGTATCAGTTAATTATCATGATTTAGACCTTGTTCCAGGCAATAAATTTGAAAATAGCTATTACAACTCGGCTTCTCAGTTTTTCAAATCTACAGACACTACAAACCAGAGTTTTCTTGTAGATATAGATGCTAAACCAGCATCTCCTCTCTTAAATGATAAATTAATCGATAGTTTGTTGGCGCTTACCATGCAAAAAATGACTGTTGAAGAAATCTCGGATACGGTAGAAATTCTAAAGTCCAAAAAGCTTGAAATAGGCCCCTTCAAAGGTTTTGCATTTACAAGCAGACATATTGAAGAACCGAAAAATTATTATTTCACTAGCTTGCTTTTGGCCTATAATGATCTAGGTCAAGTAAGTATTTTTCATCATGATAAATCAGCCAGTAAAAGAATTGGAAAAAATCATGGCTCAATTCAACTGTTAAAAGAGCTTATTGATAATACGATATTGTTTAATAAAGACACTAGAGATTCAATTCTGAAACTAGGTATTTCAGAATGCAGTGTTGACTATGACTCTTTGCCTTGTAGAAATAAGTATCGTTACGCTGCTCTTGACTCAAATGGATCGTACAAAACAGTATTTACATTTTCTCCAGATTCACTTCCTGAGTATCAAAAAAATAGGCGTTTTTATCCATTTCTTAGAACATTTAAAGGGCGGATAATTCCTAATTCTAGTTCAGACTTTGAATTCGTTAACTTTAGTTTTTCAAGTTATGGGCCTTCACGAAACAAGAATCAGCCCTTTGACTTTTACCTTACTGATAAAGCTAAAGGACTTGCGAAGCATAATGGAACCGCCAAATTCATTCATAAAGAAACCGGGATACCTATTGTGATTCGCTTTGAAGTAAAATATTACAGCCCAGGGGCTCCTTTTTAGGCACTTAGCATTCTAAAGATTACTCCCCTGCCACCTCAATTATACTTTTAATTTCAGGTACTGCACGCTTTACGCTCTCTTCAATTCCGTTTTTCATGGTCATTCCCCGCATGTTGCAGCTTGCACAGGTACCTGTTAACTTAATACTCACTTCATGGTTTTCACTTACATCAATAAGCTCCACATCGCCACCATCTCTTTGCAAAAAAGGCCTTATGCTCTCCAAGGCAATTTGCACTTTATCAATTAAGAGTTTATGCTTTTCAATGTTCATATAAGTTCCAAAAGTAAAGAAACGCTAAGTTGTTTGATTTACGGCCTTGGCGTTAACAATGGCTATTCTCTGTGCCACTTTTTCCACCATTTCTTTAAATGGATCACTCATAATTGGCAATCTATTTAAAATTGCAGGAATGCCATTATCACTCCTGCGGTCTACCCCAACTATTAATGGTATTTGCGATATTAATGGCAAATTATACTCATTTGCCAAAATGTTGCCACCGCCTTCACCAAACAAAAAGTATTTCTCTTCAGGGTGTTCCTCTGGTGTAAACCAGCTCATATTTTCAACTATACCTAAAAGGCTCACGGGTGTTTGAGGGTTTAGGTACATTTCAATCGATTTTCGTGTATCGGCAACCGATACCTGTTGAGGGGTAGTTACAATTAAGGCCCCCGTTACAGGAAACTGCTGTGCCAATGATAGATGAATATCGCCGGTTCCGGGAGGTAAATCAATAAACAAATAATCAAGCTCGCCCCAGTTTACATCCATTAATAACTGCCTTAGGGCCGAAGCCTGCATTGGCCCCCTAAAAACAACAGGTTGATTTTTGTCTACCAACATTCCCATTGAAATGATACTTACACCATATTTTTCAACCGGAATCATTTTATATTTTTCACCTTCTTGTACCATGCCGGGCTTTTCATCTTCAACACCAAACATTGTTGGAGTTGACGGCCCATGAATATCGGCATCGAGTATACCTACCTTAGCCCCTTTTTGAGCAAGGCCCACTGCCAAATTGGTAGCTACAGTAGATTTACCTACACCACCTTTACCTGATGATACTAATACAATATTCTTGATATTGGCCAGTTCGGCTTGGTTAGTGTCTCGTACTGTTGTTACTCTTGATGTAAAATTGATATTAACCTTTAGGTCAGGATAAACGGTTGCTACAGCAGCTTCTACATCGTTGGTAAACTGATCTTGTAGTGGGCATGCCGGGGTGGTTAATACAAAAGTAAATGAGAAAACGCCTCCCTTTACTTCCATATCTTCAACCATTTTAAGGCTAACAATATCTTGATTAAAGTCTGGGTCAATTACCGTTGAAAGGGCTTTTTCAAGCTCAGGTATACTATAGCTCATGTGTTTTAAATGTTTTCGCCGTCACCAGCTCAATAATTGAGACCCTGAATCTCCCGTATTTGCAGGTACAATAAGTTCAGGATGACGTATTTGTGTTATTAAAACACCAAAGTTCAATTCAAGTTTGAACTTTGGTGTAAATTAAAATTCTATCCTATCTTACCAACCATTTTTTCAGGCCTTACCCATTCATCATATTGCTCGGCGGTAAGTAAATTAAGCTCAATAGCTGTAGCTTTTAAGGTCTTATTCTCAGCATAAGCTTTCTTAGCAATCTTAGCTGCGTTATCGTAACCAATTTTAGTGTTTAGAGCGGTAACTAACATAAATGAATTGTACAAGTGCTCTTCGATTCTTTCTTTATTAGGCTCAATGCCAACCGCACAGTTCTCATTAAAACTAAGGCAAGCTTCACCAATTAATTTAGAAGAAAGCAAAGTATTATAAGCCATCATTGGCTTAAATACATTTAGCTCAAAATGTCCGTTCATGCCGCCAGCCGTTACTGCAGCATCGTTACCTATTACCTGAGCACAAACCATAGTTAAAGCTTCAGCCTGCGTTGGGTTTACTTTTCCGGGCATAATTGATGAGCCTGGTTCGTTTGCCGGAATCAAAATTTCGCCAATAGCACAACGTGGCCCTGAAGCCAACATTCTAATATCGTTACCGATTTTCATTAAGCTCACTGCAGCTCTTTTAAGTGCTCCTGAAATCTCAACTACCGCATCATGAGCCGCTAAAGCTTCAAACTTATTAGGTGCCGTTACAAATGGTAAACCAGTGTATTGAGCAATGTAGCTAGCCACTTTCTCAGAATAACCATCAGGCGTATTTAAACCAGTACCAACGGCGGTACCACCAAGCGCCAACTCAGCCACGTGCTCTAAGGCATTTTTTAATGCCTTTATGCTGTGATCTAACTGAGAAACATAACCACTAAACTCCTGCCCTAAAGTTAGTGGAGTTGCATCCATAAAATGGGTTCTGCCAATCTTTACGATTTGCATAAAAGCCTCAGCTTTTTCATTTAGGGTTTCTCTCAAGGTTACCATTCCGGGCAAGCATACTTCTACAACACTTTTATAAATGGCAATATGCATGGCCGTTGGAAAAGTATCGTTTGATGATTGCGATTTATTTACATCATCATTAGGGTGTATTGTTTTTACATTATCTGTAAGTGCGCCACCATTTATAACATGTCCTCGGTTTGCAATTACCTCATTTACATTCATATTACTTTGAGTACCAGAGCCTGTTTGGTACACTACCAACGGAAACTGATTATCGAGCTCACCGTTAACAATTTCGGAAGCCACCTTTGCAATCGTATCAGCTTTATGTTGCGGAAAATCTGTAAGATCGGCATTGGTTTGTGCGGCTGCCTTTTTCAAAATTGCAAATGCGTGAATTATTTCACGAGGCATTTTAATATCGCCAATCTTAAAGTTTTCAAGAGATCTTTGTGTTTGCGCTGCCCAATATTTTTCGGCTGGCACTTTCACTTCTCCAATCGAGTCTTTTTCAATTCTGTATTCCATTATTTTTTCTTTTTATAAATAGGCACGGTAGAGCAAGCCTCGCCGTACATTACACTTTTTGCAAAATGAGTTAATCGTTTGGTTAGTTCTAAATATGCGCTATCTGGTATTGGATACTCTCCGCATCCTTTTATTATCACCCTACCATTTGCATTCTTGCTGTAATCATGAGAGATTATATTTTCAGTAAGAATTTGCTGGGCTACGCTACCTTTTTTACCTACGTAAAATTTAGCACCTGCATCATTTAAATAAGTTGCTAATAGCATATACGCCCATTGCGGAATTATAGCATCGTTGCTACAGTAAACTCCTACAGTCTTTTTATGATACTGCTCCCAATTATAATCGGCTAAATA
>JBMYOR010000028.1:0-13483 GCA_049599535.1 Bacteroidia bacterium
TATCAATTTTAATAAATGATTTAATTTGGTTTCTTACATATTTAAAACTATTGCCTATTATATTCTTTAGCAATACATTCATTCTACTTTTATCAGAAAAAACGCTTGTATTGCCATTAAAGCGAACTGAAACATCGATAGGTTTATTCTTAGAAAACTTTAAATCTTCAACTATCTCATATATTAATTTACGCAGATCAAATTCACTAAGCTGCAAATCTTGGCGTGCATTTCTCGAATAATCTAAAATCTCTTTTATGGTACCATCTAGTCTTTCAACGCTTTTTTGAGCCATTTCCATAAACTTTTTACCATCGGCGCTCATTTCTTCTTTACTCATTAATAGTTGAAATATTCCTTTAATAGATAGTAGCGGCGACCTCAAATCATGTGAGATACTGTAAACAAAATTATCGAGCTCATGATTAATTTTTTTAAGCTCGGCATTTTGTGTTTCGATTTGCGCTTGTACATTTTTTAATTCGGTAATATCAATTGCCTGAACAATTACATTTTCAAGTTTATTAGTAGTGGTATAGTAAGGGAATATATTGTGTAAAAACACCTTTTCTATTCCATTTTTTAAAACCACCCGTTCTTCAATCTGCCTTTGCTCGTGGTTATCAATAGCTAAACTAATATTGTTTAACACCGTGTGTACGCTTTGTGTTAAGCTATTATTAAAATGAGTAAAAAGGTTGGCACCAATTGGGAGGTTCCAATGCGGAATAATATTTTTACTATTACTAAAACTAAGGTTTAATTCAGAATCAAAAACGAGTTTATTTACAGGAGAATTTGTTAAAATACGCTCATAAAAGCTTTTTAGTTTTTCAATGGTGTTTATTGATTGATCTCGCTGCAATATGGCTTTTTTTAACCCTTGCTGTAGGTTGTCTAATTCAGTAATATCTTGTTCGCTACCCACCAATCTAATTAAGTTGCCATCATTGTCTCTTTCGGCAACGGTAAGTGCCTTTATTACTTTTGCCTTTTTTGTAGTTTTAGTTATAATTCTATACTGCTTTTCAACTTTATCAACTTCTCCGTTTCTTAGTTTGGCTATTTGAGATTTTACGTAATCACGGTCTTCAATATGAATTGAATTTTGCCATTGCCTAAAAAGATCTTTATGATTTACTTGGCTTGGAATTTCATAAATTTTATAAAGCACCTCGTTCCATTGTATTGAATCACTTGCAGTACTCCACTCCCAAATACCTATTTTACCTGCTTCAGAAATTAGCTGAAAGCGAGAATTTACTTCAATCAACTGTTGTTTAAACTTGGTTTCTTCAGTTATATCTCGCTGAATAGCAATAAAATTAACAAGCTTTTGCCTAGCATTAAATACCGGAATAATTTCGAGTTGATTATAATATGAACTACCGTTTTTACGATAATTAGTTATAGTTACAGCAACATCTTTTTCAGCTTTTAGCCGTTTACTTATTTTATCAATTACTTCTTTTTCGGTTTTTTCTCTATGTAAAAAATCTTTTGGCTTTTTGCCTCTAACTTCACTCAAATCAAAGCCAGTGATATTAGTAAATGCGGTATTAACCCAGTCAATTTTACCATACCTATCAGTAATTACTACTCCATTTTTACTTTTAGTAGCAATTAGCGATAATTTTTTAAGCTCTTGCTCAGATTCGCTAATTAACTCAATTTGCTTTGCAATTTTTTCAGACCTTTTTCGACTTGATACTACGGTTCTTACTTGTTGAGATAATAATGAATAAATGGTTAAATATCTATCGTCAAATGATTTGTAGTGCTTTTGATACTGATTAGATACTAGGGCTAAAATATATACCGAATAATCTAGCTCTGCATCATAATCGTGATAGAGCAAAACACCCGAAAAACGTGCCAATTCACCATATAAGTCACAATTTTGACATTGTATTACTTGCCTTTTGTGGTGTTTGTGAGCTAATGAAACTATTTGTTGTTTAAACTCCGAAAAATCAAAAATGTTATATAGACCTTCGGTTGCCAAGTTTTCTTTTTCTTCGCCTTTGTCTACACAAAAAACAAAGCTTGCTTCAACTTCAAGCACATCAACTACAGCCTCTGCCACTAATTGATAAAAGCTGTTATCATCTATATTTTCTAAAAACTGACTCGAGTAGGTTTGCAGCCTTTTGTAAAGTTCAAGTTCTTGATCAAGTTTATCGCGGGTGTTAATTAACTCTTGCTCAGTTGCCGAGAAGCGTGTTACCCGTAATTGAAGCTTTTTATAATCTTCAATTAGTTTTTTCATATCAACTGATTCTTGAGTCACCGCAACTCTAATTTTTAGTTTAAACTATCTATAAATTACGTACAAAGCTGTAGTATAATTATGGTACTCATTTTGCCCGCCTAATCTTGCAAATTCTCCAAAACCGTACATTCCCAACCACGCGGGGCATTCGCCGTTTACAAAAAATGGATTTTGCATTTTACTTACCAATTCATCTTTTATAACTCTACCAAACAAAAATCTACCCCTTGCCAAACAATCCGCATGAAAAACAGCTACAGGCTCACCATCAATACGCTCCTTCATTTCATTTACCATTTTATCCATTTCGGTAAAAATCAAATCTTCGTCTCTTGTAGTAAGCCAAAGTTTTGTACCTACCTGACAATTGGTAGCATAATACATATCGTTTCCGCTATGACTGGTTACTACACGCAAAATATGTTGATTTCCATATTCTTGTGCCCTTGCTGGTGGTAATTCTTCAGCCAATGCCCCAATAGGAATCGAATCGCTGCAATATGGATTTTCGGCATCTATTGCAAGTCTTTTAGTATATTCTTGCCAAGCCGGCTTTCCATTAAATTCATGAATAATATGCCCTGTTGATTTGGTTACTTCTAAGGGTTCACCAATGGCCACAAATCCATGGGTTGCTTGAGTTTCAATTTTTAATGTAGGATCGGCAAAACCAACTAAATAGGCTCCATGTTCAAAAACATTGGTATTGTAAGCCTGATAATTTATTATTCCCTTCATGTTGTCTGATGATGTAGCACCAAAAATGGTTACATCAGGTCCAAAAACTTGTTCAATGGCCCTTATTGCCTGATCGTTGGCAATATCAATACCTGAAGCCAAAGTATAAATCATATTTACATTTGGATTTTTGGCTTTTAATTCATGAGCCATTTTAAGGGTATTTTCATAAGAATTACTACCATTTATTTCAGGTGTATGAGCAACGGCAAATTCTTCACCCTTTATGGCCATTAGCGCCATGTCTTTCATAGATTCGCTTACCCCTTCTTTACCCACTACACCGCAGCACGATGCCGCTACAATTGTTGCATTTGGCACAAGCTCATTCGCCTTGTTTACCATCTCATTAAAGTTATGGCCAATTGATGCATGCAAAACCAATAGGTCTACATCATTATACAATTGACTTTCGCCTAAAGCAATTTCTAAACATTCTACTACTGCTCTTTTGGTATTTACTACTCTGGCGCTGGCTGAAAAGAATTGTAACATTACCTAAACTTTTAACTGAAGTTTCGGAGATGAACAACCTGTTGATTATCAACAATATGTACATTTAAAAATGCTGCAAAATCGGCTTTAAGTTGTTTATTTTGAATTAGTTACAAACAAAAAAAGCAACAAGCCAATCATGCAGCATCATAAAAGTAATACTATTCTTTCTGAATTATCAAATTACCAAGAAAATAGTTCTGCCATTTATAATACTATAAAACAAGTTCTAAGCGGTCTAGAGCTTCGTGGTATAAAAAGTCATTTTCAAAATTCTAAATCGCGAGGAGTTGATGCTTTTGATCTATTTAAGATACTTCTGATCATGCCGTTTTGGGGAATTGAAAATGTAAGGCATTTGTTTAATATGGAGCTTAGCAAGTACCTAGATTCTAAAAAAGACACCTTCTATGACCTTTTAAGAAATGACAAAATGAACTGGAGGGGAGTAATGCAAAGTTTTGTACGGCAGTTTTTAAAAGCCATTTCGTTAAACACAGATGCTACTTGTGATCAAGAAAGCGAACCAAAATGCTTAATAATTGATGATACTATTTTGAAAAAAACGGGCAAAATAATGGAACTAATGGGTAAGGTTTTTGACCACACAACCCATACTTATACGCTTGGCTATAAGCTTTTGGCGCTTTGTTTTTGGGACGGAAAGACTACACTACCAATAGATTTTTCCTTGCACTGCGAGCCTGGAAAAAAGGGTAATCGTGGCATGAGCACTAAAGAGCTTGATGCTCAATATTCAAAACAAAGGGACGACAAATCTAAGAATGCCGATAGAATCAAAGAAGTAACTGAGAGTAAAATAGATGTGGCTATAAAAATGATTAAAGATGCACTTAAGCTACCCATAGAACCAAAATACATTTTGGCCGACTCATGGTTTATCTGCTCAAAATTTATCTCCAAGCTAAGCCAGCAATCTAAAAGCAAAAAAAAGGTGCTAAATGTTATCGGAATGATGAAGACCAATCGCAAACTACAGGTTGGCAATAAAACAATAATGGCCAATAAAGTGCCTGAAGTCAAACAAAATCAAATTCAATACAGTAGGAAATTTAAGAGCCATTACATTAAAAAGAAAGTGGTTTATGATGGAATCAATATTGTCGCATATTGGGTAAGGCCAAAAGGGCAACATGACTGGAAACTAATTGTCTCTACAGATTTAAATGTAAACTTTATAAAAGTTATGGAAATTTATACCATTAGGTGGAGCATAGAAGTGTTCTTTAAAGACAGCAAACAACACCTAGGACTTAACAAATGCCAATCAATTGATTTAAATGCTCATCTCGCATCAGTAACAATATGCTTTATAAATTATGGACTACTATCAGTCCAGAAAAGAATAAACAACTACGAAACCATTGGAGGTATATTTAGAAACCTACAGAACGAAATCTTTGAATCAAACCTCGTAAATCGTATTTGGGAGTTGTTTTGCTCCATTCTTAACAACGTTATGTTAGAAATTATTGGAGATTGGGAAATATTTATGGAAAAATGCATAGCAAATCAAGAACGATTCATGACTATGATAGCTGAAATGGCAAAATTGTTTAAGCCCAAACAGTTAACATAAATCGCATTATATTTATCTCCGAAACTTCAGTCATTTATTTTCGGACTTTATTAAAATGAAATAATTCGCTTGCATTGAATTATCAGTGCGGGCCTAAAATAACAAACCATGCAAGACAGAAACTTACAAAATGAGCAAGAGAGCTTAGCCATAATAAGCTCAATGATAAACCAAGCAAAAGGAAATATAGGGAGCAATAGTATTCATTATTTGCTTTGGGGTTGGTTGGGCGTGGTGTGTAGCGTAAGCCAATTTATTATGATAAAGCAAGAAATAGAACTTCACTTTATCCCTTGGGTAATTCTAATGCCGTTGGGTGGAATTGTAGCGGCTATAATTGCTAAAAGGGCACGTAAGCAGCATGCTAATATTGGCTACATGGATAAAGTGATGGGCTACTTATGGGGTAGTTTTGCTTTTTCAGTAATAATAATTATGGCCAATGGTTTTGCCATTGGATGGAATATTGCCTACGCCATGCTCATACTTTTAATTGGGCTGGCAACCTATGTTTCAGGAAGCGTATTGAAGTTTACTCCACTTAAAATTGGTGGTTGGTTTGCGTGGGCCTTAACAGCCGTAGCTATTTATACAAGCCTTGAGATTTCGGTAATCTGTATTGCCCTTACCATGTTAGTTTCATACCTTATTCCAGGTTATATTTTAAAAGCAAAACATGGCCAAAAAGCTTGATCCTTTATTACATAATGAATTGCGCTTGGCTATAATGTCGTTGCTCATTAGCCTTGAAGAAGCCGATTTTCCTTTAATAAAAGAGAAAACAGGAGCAACTTCAGGTAATATTAGCGTACAAATACAGAAGCTAAAAGAAGCAGGATATATACAGGTAGAAAAGAAGTTTAAAGACAATTACCCGCAAACCCTTTGCAAACTTGCTCCAAAAGGAATTGAAGCATTTGAGAATTATGTTACAGAAATTAAAAAGTTTTTGGGAGGTAAATTTTAGTTTAAGCCATCCCACATTTAATCATCTAAACGCTCTTCTGCTTTAATTTTTAGGTTGTTAAGGGTTACGAGTATATAGCTTACAAACATGTAAATGCCCCCAAAAGCAAATAAAAAGCCAGTTGAAACAATCATAAAGGCGGCTCTTTTCTCATTAAATTGAATTATTCCGAAAATAAAAATGGTAAGGCCAAACAATCCTAAAAATAATACACCAAGAGCCATTAAAAATTCGGCTCGTGGATTGGTAAACCACATGTGCACTAAAATTTGTTGCTGCCTAAAATCGTCATAACTCATTTCAGCAAAATCGTGGGCCCATTCTCTGGCTTCACTTCTCCAATCGTCTAAATAACTGTCGTCATCATTATTTTGCAGCATGGGGTCATAAAACTTGCGCTTGTCAGGATCGCTCAGAATATCATACGCAGCATACACCTGTTCAAATTTTTGCTTTGCATCATCACTGGGGTTCACATCAGGATGATATTGCTTGGCCAGTTTTCTAAAAGCCCTTTTAATTTCAATATCATTAGCGCCTATTTCAAGACCTAATATGTGGTATAGGTTAGTCATTTTATTCAAAAATAAAACTCACCCAAAAATGTATTTCAGGTAGGTTGTTTTCTATTATAGCTAATTGGTGTATTGGGAATATTGCCACAAAACATTTCCATGGAATGAATTCCACTGTTTCAGATCAGTAACGAGTGATTTGAATCGCTCGCACTAAGATTGAAATAAGCGAAAAACTTAATTTTTGATTTTATGGTACAACTCCCAATACCCCTATGGGCTAAAGCTTATTTCGTATTTATTAGTTTTAGTAGATCATATTCTTCTCCAATTTGCATTTTAACAAAGTAAATACCCCCAGTGCTCGTTTTAAACTCAAATTGATATTTTCCGGCAGATTGTTTAGCGGCTACAAGGGTTTCTATTTTTTGACCTAACTCATTATAAACTTCAATTTTTACATGGCTTTGTTTAGGTAAATCGTAACTTATTAGTGTGTTTTTATCAAACGGGTTAGGGTAAGCGCTAATATTATAAATAATGTTGAAATCAGAGATACTACTGCCTTCATATTTATAACCATTTGACTCACCACTGCAACCGTTAGAATCAATAACCGCTACTTTGTAAGCGCCATTTTCGGTTGGTACAACAAAGGCATTGGTTTGGCCATTAATTTCAACCCCTTTAAAAAACCACTGGTATTGATTGCTTTGGTCAGTGTAGCTGCACCAAAGGGTATCGTTGTATAACTCAACCTTTGGTTCAGGGTTTTCATATACTGTAACTAAGAGTGTTTTACTAGTATCTCGGCAGCCAAAGCTGTTTCGGCCAATGGCAAAGTATTTACCATCAGCAAAAGTGGTAGTTTTAAGTTGACTACTGTATTCGTTATTATTTCTATACCATTTTACGGTAAGGCCTGCATCGCCATTTGCTAATAAATTAATTGAGCCACCATTGCAAAAAGCCGAATCATTTTCAAAGGCTACGGTAAATTCTACAGCCGGGGCTGATTTCAATTCAATTTCGGCAGACGATACTGCGCATGAACCATTGGCAACTTCAAATTTGTATTTGCCTATTTCGTTGGTGGTAAAAGTGTCGCCCGCTGTAATTATTGGGTTGCCATTTTTATACCAAGTTAGTTTCTTAATTTCAATACCCGTTTTAGCATAAAGGTCAATGGTTTCGCCTTCGCAAACCACAAAGCTGTTTTTGTTGCTTGCAATTTCAGGAGCAATAATATCACAAGAATCTATAATAAAACGGTATAAGCTTTTTTCTCTAATAGAGTCGCTAGCCGAAATGTATAGGTAGCCTTTGTAGGCAGTATATTCGGTAGGGTAGGAGCTTCTGCTTCCTTTTTGTATGTCCCAAAGGAGTTTGGTTCCTGCACTTGTTCCGTCAGTAATCCAAACCTCGGTTCCGTTGGTAGCAGTGGTAGCTGTGAATATCAATCGGTCATTAAAAACGTAGAAGTTATCAGGATTGCTCGAAGCCGATCCAGTATTAATGTCAGAAAGTAGCACAGCTGATGTATCGGTGCTTTTATAAATAAAAAGCTCTTGCCCCAGAGTTTGATGTTGAGCTGAAAAAATAACACCCCCATTAAATCCAACTATAGATTCAACTTGATTATACGGTGTTGTTGGAAACAGCCCGTGCAAGTATTTTAGTTCATTGAATGCTAAAACTATGTCTTTATTGCTTGTGGTACGTGCCACCATATACTCTTTATCTCCTGAAGTAAAAAAGGTATCGGGTTTGGTTTCAGCCAAATGAGCTACTTTTTGACCAGCAATAGAAACATTTGTATTACCACGGCCAAGCCGCCAAGTACCATTTCGCTCAAATAAATACACCAAAGCGGTATCGGAATCGGTAAAATATTGAATCTCGTTTGTGGCAACAGTAGAGTATTTAAACAATTTCTTTTTATCTGTATTGAGCCAGTATAGATGGGTTTCGTTGTTTTGTTTGGTAATACTCACCAGAATTTTGTTACCTACTTTGCGTAGGTTGTTTATACTCTTTATGTCGCTACCATTACCTAAGTATTCATTAGTTCCGGCCTTTGTTCCGTCTGATCTAAAAATAGCCTGCCCGCCAAAAAGACCCGTGTTGCCTATAAAATAAAAGTAATTGCCATCAACTACGTAATCATGCGGAGCTGAGCTACTAAACAGATCACTTGGTGTTACAAATTTTGACCCCTGAGACGTGCCGTTACTGGTGTAAAGTTCAATGCCGTCAATAAATGATACTGCTGTACCGTATAAGTCGCCTTTAAAATCTACATACTCTTCAATTGCTGAAGGAAAATTTGCAATATTGATATTATCTAAAAATTGGGTTCCAGCTTCAGATCCATCGGTTCGCCAAAGCTCTGCCCCATTAATGCTATCGTTGGCAAATAAGTATAAATAATTGCCAACCGGCATAAAACTGCTTACTTGTTGATTGCCTCTATCTACATCAGGATTAATATCTAATAATAGCTCGGTGCCTAATTCGGTTCCGTCAGTAATCCATATTTCAGAGCCTGTTGCGGTACTTAATCCACTGGCCAATAATTTACCATTAATTTCAATTGAATTAATACCAAAATTTGAGCTTTGGGCACCGCTTAAAAAGTCAAATGCCATTTTAGTGCTAGCAGCGGTACCTTCAGATTGGTAAAATTCGCGACCAGAATTTTTTGTAAAGGCACTAAAATATAATTTATTATTATAACTAATAAATGATTGAGGATTAGAACTGGTATCGTTTGCAATATTGCTCACTTTGGTTGGGTTAGAGCTAAGGTTGCCCACTTTATACAATTCGCAATCGCCATTGTTGAGATTGGAATAGTAAACCTGACCATCAAATACTTCAATATCTATTTTTCTGTCGCGAGTATAGCAATAGCTAATTTCTGCACTATTAAAATTTTGCGTGTTTAGTCTATAAAGTTTTGGGTAACCATTGTATTCTCCTATGGCATAATAAAAGAAATTGCCGTTGGTTAAATGATCGTAAATAGCAGGGTAGCCATAAAGCAATTCAATTTCTTGAACATTTGCACCCGTTTCATTTACAGCATAAACTTGGGTTTTTGAAGAGCCGCTTACCCTCATGTACCAAATTACCACATTGTTGCTGCTATATAAGTACGGGATATCGCCGGCGGTTGATGTGCTACGCTCCCAGTATAATAAGGCCGAAAAATTATTGTCTACCCTGTAAAGCTTATCGTTGAATGAGTAAAAAAGGTAATCGCTTGTTTTTACAAAATTGCCTTTGCTGTAAACATGCCCGTGCTTATGCCTTGCCACAATTATGTTATTATTTAGGGTAGTATCTAATCGACGTATGTAAAAGCTATCTTCACTAATTTGATCTTGAAAAATTAGCCAATCGTTATATTCAAATAAATCTATTTCTCTATTGGCATAAAAGCTTTGAGACTGATAGAATTGCTTTGTGCTGCTTTGGCTGCCCTTGGTATACCAAATTTGAGTTCCACTTGTGGTGTAAACTGTAAAAAATAATGATTGACCAACAGGAGTATATTGCCTAATGAGGCTGGCACCGTTTGTAAATTCATGTAAAAGTTTGGTGCCGGTTTTTGAGCCATCAGTTTTGTACAAACACAAGTTTTTTTTGTTGTTTGTAGCAGTAAAATAAACCGAATTATGCGCTTTGTAAAAGTTGGTAGGGTTCGAGCTTTCTCCATAATAAATAAAATCGTAAAAATGCTCTTGTGCCCATAGGTTTGTAAACGAAAGGCAAAGTATAAAAATGGTAATAATTTTTTTCATGCTAGGCAGTATTTGATTGCAAGATAGTATGTACATTGATTAAGAAATATGAATTTCAGTTGCATTAACACTACATGCCTATAAGTTTTATAATTACCGGTACTTGGTAAGCTATACCATTTACGTAAAACAAGTACTGGTGTTTTTATAAAACTACTACTTTTATGCCTATGGAAAAACCAGATTATATAAACGAACATCTATTTAAAATGGCCCTTAGTAATGTAAATTTAATATGGGTGTTGCATGGTATATTTTTATTTTTTTTGCTTACAGGCGGGTTAGATTATGTGTTGCACAATAGTAGGTTTTATGGCGTTTGTACTACTCTATTACTGTTTTTGATTTTAAAGTTTAGGTACTCATTTAGAGCTCCTGAAAAAAATGCAGTAATTATAATAGTTTATTATGTTATTGTGCTTTTTGAAATGCTGTTTATTACCATTGGTTTTCCTGAAGGGGGTGGCCCAAAAGGTGCGTTTTTTAACATTGTTGCGGCTGTGGTGCCCTATGCATATATTGGGCTAAGGTTTGTTGCTGCAATACCACTTTTTGTGGTTTATTATAAAAGTAAAAAACTTAGTGTTGCCAGCTAAAGTTTTTAGTTTTGGGCATTTTATTTAGTTTGTTGCTGTATTCTTCAGGTAGTTTTCCAAGCTTTCTTTTTCTTAGGTCCATCCAAGCGCCTTCAACGTTTACGGTACAAGCTAGCTCATTATTATTTCTATACATTAAGTGCGTAATAGCCCATCGAGAGCCATCATTTTTTCCGCCACTTAAAAATGTTTCAATCTTAATTTCTTCGCTTAAATGAATTTCTCTTTTGTAAATAAGTTCTTCTCTAAATAAAATAGGGCCAATGGCTAATTTTCGCATAATATTTACGCCAAGACCTAAATTTTCTAATATTTCAACTCGGGCATGTGCGCAAAAATCCGCGTATGCCGAGTGTCGTAAATGTCCATTGGCATCTACATCGGCCCATCGAACCTTATAGGTTCCTACATTAATTTCCATTTCTAAAAAGTTTAATGGTTTGCATTTTATCCTTTGATTTAAAGTGAACTATCAATAAACCACTATAATCGTTTAATTCAATTTGGTTTTGTGCTACTCCTTGGTCTAAGAGTCTTCCGGTGGGGTCAAATATGAAGTACTGTACTTTGTTTTGATTATTAAGCAAAATTTTATTGTGTTTAATAATAAACGTTTTATTAGTTTTTAGCTGCTGAGCATGTACCGAAAAACCACAATCAACGAGTTTTATGGCCACATGTGTTTTAATTGAATCCATTAATTGGTAGGCATAATTACCCGGGCATTCAGTGGCGCAGCCATCTCTGTGGCCACAAATATTATTTAGTACTATGGCATTTGACACCCCTTTTGGGTGTAGTTGAGATTCAAGTGGCTGAATGTTATTTTTTTTGGCTTTCCATGCCAATAATTGTTCAAGGGTATTTTGCATTGAATCAGATACCGGTGTTTGAGAATAGTTGCCAATAAGGCAAATGCCCATGGTATTGCTGTTTTTTCCGCAAAAATGTGCACCCTTAATCTCGTCGTCGTTTTTGCCTTGTCCATCTCGGCCGGCATATAATACGCCATTAGGGTCAATAAGGTAGTTATATCCTACATCATCCCAACCATTATTATTTATATGGTATAAGTAAATGTTTCTTACCGCCAATAAATAGTCAGTAGCCGTATTACTAGTAGCGCTGTGATGTACTACTAAATGGCTGGCATTTGTAGTGCTGGGGTTTGGTTTAGGATCAGGTAAGCCTTCTCTCCAAATTTTTTGATCAATTACTGGTGGCAGATCACAATTATTTTTTTTAAAAGCCAATTGAGCTTGCTTAATTTTATAAGTTAAAAGTGGGCTGTAATTGGCATTATAAGCACTTAATTGCAACTGTAATTTCCGTTTAGAAAGATTAATTAGCTCAATTCCAAATTCTAAATTATTAAAAGCTACAAGTTGCGAAACCGTTTGTTGGCTAAAATGTGTATTGGGCCTTAATGGTATTGTATCTGAACCTACAACGGCTAAAATATTATGGTTCTCGCTAATGCCACTTACCGAAAAAGAAGTAAAGCCAGGAATAAAACTCATATTCCAATGGCTTTCTACTTCAATTTTTATACTGTAAATAGGATTAGCATTAACAAAATGCGATATGCTTACTAGTAAAAATAAAATGCTTAATCTAATCATTTAAATGTTTGGCTATTGTTTTAATCACCACCACAACTTGAGCAAGAGCTGCAACTACTACAGCTTGAGCAAGAGCTACAGCTGCTTGAGTCAGAATCGCCACCCGAATCAGAATCACCACCCCACCAGCTTCCGCTGTCATCGCTTGTATCGGTGCTGTCGCTCATTTCAGATTCGTAGCTATCAAGTTTGGTGTCCATGTCTGCTTCTGGGTCAAAAACATCACTTTCGCCGGCGTCAATACCTTCTTCTCCAATACTGCCAATTTCACCGCCTTCATCACTCACCAAATCGGCATTGTGAATATGAATGTGGTTGCTATGAGACATGCCGCTCCACATATAGGTGTAAAACAAATAATCATTAAAACCATAATAGCCGTAATAAACACCGTAATTACTTTCAGCGCGGCGGTATTCAATATTGTTAGATGATTGTGGTTTTTGATCAGTTACTAATATTTTGCTTCTAAAGTCAATAATTACGTCATCAACTTTCATAAATGATTCAATAGCACGTTTTAAGCCATCGAGCCAGTTTTCAAATAGGGCTTCTTTGGATTTTGTAAACTGGTCATATTGATCTTGAGAAGCGAAAATTGATTTCATTTTGGCTTCAACTTCAGCTTTGTTGCTACTCACAAATTCTTTAACCAATCCGCTCACTTTCATTTCAATAGGGTAGGCACCTACCTCATGCGTACGATTGATTCTTATATCAATTAGGTATTTAAAATTATCATCATCATGCTCTAAAATTAATTCGAGCTTGTTAAAATGGCTCGACATCGAATCGTCTACATCTAAATCGTACTTCTCAAGGGCTTCTTTTAGGTCGTCTTCTTTACCTTCAGTGTCTAAATAAAAATCAAT
>JBMYOR010000029.1:0-13433 GCA_049599535.1 Bacteroidia bacterium
GCAAACCCTCCATCAATAGGTGTTGACTTTTTTGAAGGACCTAATGCCGACCTTGAATTGATTTTTCAAGGAGGATCAGGAGATGGTATTGACAACGATGGTGATGGTTTAATCGATGAAGTTGACACTACTTTTTATCAGTTTTTTAGAGACAGCGAAGATTACGAGGACTTTCCGATTGTATATGAAGGAGACGGTATTGATAATGATAGAGATGGTGTAACTGATGAGCCTGATGAGAAAATCACAATGTCAAAATTTGTTTATTATGATAATAACTTCTCTGTTTACGGAAACCCACAAAACCTTTCTGATTATTACAACTATTTAACGGCCCGTTGGAAAAATGGAGACCGAGTACAATATGGCGGTAATGGAAACACAACTTCAAATGGTGAAGAAACAGATTTTATGTTTCCAGATGATCCAAGAGATCCTGACGGATGGAGTGAAGTTACAGCAAATAATCAACCATTTGATAGAAGGTTTTTACAATCAGCTGGAGCTTTTACATTAAAACCAGGAGCTGTAAATAAGGTTACTGTTGGTGTAGTATGGGCCAGAGCATCAAGTGGTGGTAATACAGGTTCTTATGACTTGTTGTTACTTGCCGATGATAAAGCACAAAAACTATTTAACAACAACTTTGATCTTCTTGATGGACCTGATGCTCCTGAACTAGCGGCAGTAGAGCTAGACAAAGAGGTGATTTTAATGATGGACCGAGAAACTTACATTGAAACAGAATCATACGAGGATTCAGAAGTTTCAACTGAAGGAGAGGAAGTTAAGTATGGTTTCCAAGGGTATCAGCTATATCAATTATCAAGTTCATCTGTAACTCCTGATCAGCTGGGTGAAGCCGATTTAGCAAGAGAAATTTGGCAGGTGGATATTGTTGATGGTATAAAACGTTTAGTTAATAAAGAGTTTGATGCTGAAGTAGACGCCAGTATTCCCGAAGTAATGGTTGATGGTAATGATGAAGGACTTGCTCACGTTATAAGAATTACAGATGATGCTTTTGCATCAGGTAATTCAACTTTAATAAACCATAAAACATATCACTTCTTATTAATTGCCTACGCATCAGTTGATGCAGAAAATACTAATGAAGAAAGACAGTATTTAGCGGGTAGACAAATTACGAGAATTTCAGTAACGCCACGTGAAACCGACATTTTATATGATGGTACAATTCTAAACTCTGCATATGGCGATGGACCTGAGATTACACGAATTGAAGGAAAAGGAAACGGCGGTATTTTTACAAGACTAACTGAAGCTACAGTTGATAATATTTTAGCCGAGAATGTTTATAAGCAACCTACTTATCAAATAGGAGCGGGCCCGGTTGAAGTTAAGATTATTGACCCGACTAAGGTGCCAAATGCAGATTTTGAGCTTAGATTTATTGATAAAGATGTTGCAGGTACTGATGGAGAAGATCTTTTAGCGAGTGTTGAAGATCAAAAATCTACATTAAGAGATAGACAAGATGAATATGCATTGCAATTGTCAACCACTGAGACTTCAAAACAGAATCTTGAATTGGTTATAGAATCATTAATATCAAAAGAAGATTCACTAGTAATAGTTGAAAACGCACTTACATCAGGTTCCCTTAATCAAGCTGATTCAATTGTTTATGCTGCGGCTAAAACACTTTTAACAAGACAGATTTCTGATTTAAAAAGTGACACTGCAGTGGTTGGAGCCGATTACGCCACCGAGCTTGATGAGTTGGCAAAAGCACTTAATAGATTAAACAATGCAACAGTTAATTTAAGAGATGAGCAAACTAAAGCTGATTCAGTTATTTGGATATTAACTAAAATAAATTCAGATGGAACGCGAGAAGAGTTAAGAGCTGAAAAAGGTTTATACACCGATAACGAAATGGTAGTTGGCGAATGGGGAATGAGCATTAAAGCTGGCCCTGAATATGAGCCATTAGGCAATAGTGACGATACTGAAAATGGCTTAATAGGGAGCGAAATTGTTTTTGAAAATGATGCCAACGAGTGGCTCTCGGCAATGCCGCAAGTAGAAAACTCAAGCGAGCAAGCCCCATGGGTTTTTGACTGGATTAGAGCAGGTGGGAATTTAAATGGAGCTGATCCTGCTACACCGGCCATACATGATGTTGAAACCACTGCTTTGGGCCCGCTTGATGAAGGTGGTGTATACAAATCGGTAGCTAATGGTTTAATTGCACCTTACATGCTAACTTCAAGATCAACTACCTTAAATGGATTTTCAACATTTGGCGTATGTCAGTCTCCTAGTTATGCTTTAGAGTGCGAAAACATTGTGCATCTACCAAGTATTGACTTAGTATTTACTGAAGATCGTACCAAATGGTCAAGAGTAATTGTTGCTGAAATGGGAGAAGATCCAGGTAAAACCGAAGGCGGTGCTAACAAATTTGAAATACGACAACATGCTAGTCTCGAGCTAGAACCAGATGCTAACGGAAATCCTGTTTACAGCAATACTTCAGTTGGTTTTTCATGGTTTCCTGGTTATGCAATTGATGTAGAAACTGGTGAAAGATTAAACATTATAATTGGAGAAAATTCATCACTTCCAAAAAGCAATACTAGAGACATGATTTGGAATCCAAGTGCAGAGTTGGTTGATGCAAATCTTCCGCCAAATGTTGATGGTGGTGCTGTAATTGGAGGTATGCATTACATATACGTAATGGGTACTAAATCTGAATTTGGTGTTGGTGGCGGAGATTACGAAACTGCTTATGACGGTTGTGATCAATACTTTAAGTATTTAAACCCTGCTAGTCCTGATTATAAAACAAATACATTCAGAGGGGTTTGGTCAGCAGCAATGTGGGTAATGCCAGCACTTTTGGCCGATGGTTATAACCTTACCACTTGGAAAGATGGTTTAATTCCTACAGAAACTACCATAAGAACAAGAATTAACAGACCTTATAGAACTTATGCAACATCAGAAAATCCAGAGAATGAAAACATGCCTTATTATAAATTTAGTACAGGTAGTGTAGCTCCTGAGTTTTCATACGAGCACGGTGCTGAAGTGCTTAAAAATGTAAGAGTAGTTCCAAACCCATATTATGCACAAAGTGATTATGAGAACTCTCAAGTTGACAATTATGTAAAAATTACCAATCTACCTGAAGACTGTACTATTAAAATTTATACGGTAAACGGGCAATTGGTAAAAACATTTAATAAATCAGCGAGCGGTGATTATCATAACACGGAGCTATTGTGGGATTTGAAAAATGAAGCCAGAGTACCAATATCAAGTGGTGTATATGTTTTAAACATTGAAGCGCCAAATATTGGTGAATTCACCACAGTTAAGTTTATGGCTATTATAAAACCAATTGACCTTGACACATTCTAAAAACCACAACAAAGCAGATATGAAAAAGATACTTTTAAGTCTTACAATAATCACGGCGTTATTCTGTGGTAAAACATATGCCGGTAATCCCGATAGAATCGGAGAAGCCGGAGCTACCCATCTATTAATTAATCCTTGGGCACGTTCATCGGGCTGGGGCGGTGCATTTACTGCAGGTGTTACAGGTGTAGAAGCCATGCGCTTTAATGTAGCCGGCTTAGTGGGTTCACCTAACAATGAGCTCACTTTTAGTAGAACCAACTGGTTTCAGGGGGCTGATATTAATATTAACTCATTTGGTTTTAAAACTAAGTTAGGTACCGATGCCGCTCTAGGTTTTACAATTATGAGTTTTGATATGGGAGAGTTTGTAAAAACAACTGAGAATTTTCCTGACGGAACTTTGGGAACATTTTCTCCATCATACACCAATATTGGGGTGAGTTTTGCTTACAAATTTTCTGATCAAACATCAGGTGGAGTTACACTAAGGTTAGTTTCTGAAGCCATTAATGATATGAATGCAATGGGCGTAGCCATTGATGCAGGAATTCAGTATAAATCTTATGACCAAAAGTTTTATTTAGGATTTGCACTTAGAAACGTGGGGCCTGCAATGCAGTACTCAGGTAATGGTGTAG
The DNA here is from genome assembly GCA_049599535.1 of Bacteroidia bacterium. GTDB lineage: Bacteria > Bacteroidota > Bacteroidia > CAILMK01 > JACPUW01 > JACPUW01. Next base: position 4,035 of record JBMYOR010000029.1, read on the forward strand.
ATATTAGAGTTACTGAAGAAGGCTTACTTAACCCAACTGCCCGAACCATGAAATCAAGAGTAGCACCTTTTGAGCTGCCTTCAATTTTAAACATTGGTATAGGGTATGATGTACTTGATTTTGGCTTAGGAAGCGGACTAACAATTGCGGGTAATTTTGTAGCCAATTCATTTGGTAGAGATATAATTACTGCTGGTGTTGAATATTCATATAGAGATATGGTAATGTTAAGAGGTGGTTTTGCATATGAGCAAAACATTTTTGACGATGTAATAAGCACTACCGAAGTATCAGGACCTAGTGCAGGAGCTACCTTTCAGCTTCCGTATGGAGATGGCCAAAACTTTGGAATTGACTACTCATACCGTTTAACTCGTACCTACAATGGAGTACACTCATTAGGTGTGCTACTTACTTTCTAGAATAAGATTTATCTTTGTAATACCAAAAACGTTTGCAATAGCATTGCAAACGTTTTTGTTTTATACAATAAGAACTCAAATAATACTTTTATGGGTGAGAAAGTATATGTAACCCAAGAGGGTTTTGACAAAATGCAAGAAGAACTTAAGTTCTTAAAATCAGTTGAAAGACCAAGATTGTCAAATGCCATAGCTGAGGCAAGAGAAAAAGGTGATTTATCTGAAAATGCTGAGTATGATGCGGCAAAAGATGAACAAGGGCACCTTGAAGCACAAATTGCCAAGCTAGAAAACACCATTGGCAAAGCAAGAGTACTTGATGAATCTAAAATTGACACTTCTAAAGTAACGGCGCTTTGTAAGGTTAAAGTGAAAAACCTTAAGGTTAAAAAAGAAATGACCTATCAGTTGGTTTCAGAAAAAGAAGCTAATATTAAGCAAGGTAAAATTTCAGTTCAATCGCCTATTGGCAAAGGGTTATTAGGCAAGGTTATTGGAGATGTGGTAGAAATTAAAGTACCTGCAGGCATTGTTAATCTTGAAGTAGTAGATATTAGCGTTTAATTATGCCAAGTATTTTTTCAAAAATTATCAAAGGCGAGATACCTTGTTACAAAGTAGCAGAAGATGATAACTATCTCGCCTTTTTAGATATTTTTCCATTAAAAAAAGGGCATACATTAGTAATACCAAAAAAAGAGATTGATTATATATTCGATCTTGATGCAGATACTTTAAGTGGATTAACTCTATTTGCCCAAAAAGTAGCAAAGGCCATTGATAAAACTATAGACTGCCAACGGGTAGGAGTTGCTGTAATAGGTCTTGAAGTACCACATGCGCACATTCATTTAGTACCATTGCAAGCAATGCTTGATATTGATTTTTCAAAGCCAAAGTTAGAGTTTAGCCAAGGTGAGTTTCAGCAAATTGCTGATTCTATTGCTTCTAACTTTGGGTAAAAGCTTAAGGCTTGATTCTATCTTTATTTTGGGCAACAAAACTTGCCCAAGAGTTTCCGCCTTTTGATTTTTTCACTCCTGAATTTGAAGGGTTACTAGATACTCCTTTTTGATAGAAATGACATACGGCGGCCGCAACACCATCAGTAGCATCAAGATGCTTCGGTATTTCATTTAGTGTTAAAATATTCTGGAGCATTTTAGCCAATTGTTCTTTTGATGAGTTGCCGTTTCCTGTAATGGCTTGCTTGATTTTTTTAGGGGCATATTCTTCAACCGTTAGCCCTTTAGAAAAACAAGCAGCAATTGATACACCTTGGGCTCTTCCTAGCTTTAACATTGATTGCACATTATTACCGTAAAAAGGTGCTTCAATACTCGATTCAGTGGGTTTATAGTTGTCAATAATTTTACAAAGGCTTGAGTATATTTCATTTAACTTTTCGTATGGGCTTTTTATTTTGCTCATATCTAAATGGCCAAGGTCAATCAGTTTTAAATTACTGCCTTGGGCTTCAATTATTCCCCAACCCATAATATTTGTGCCAGGATCTATGCCAAGAATGGTTCGTTTGGCTCGTTTATTGTCGGTATTGCGTAAAATGAGTAGGCTTTTAGATTGTATTATTGCCGTTCAAATATATGTTCAATAGCAGCAAAGCATTAAGTAAAGTAGTATTATCATTAGCATGGCTTATGGTTACTGGCTATGGACTGTATTATTTGTTTAATATTTTATTGAATACCTACGCGGGTAAAATGAGTTGGCAAACACCTGATTTTACTGCTAAAAGTGTTGTTTTAGTTATTATTTTAGTGTCGCTGATGCTTATAAATTGGAGTATTGAAGCTCTAAAATGGAAAATGTCGATTGCCGATATTGAGTACCAATCAATGCTAAAGGCGCTAAAAGCAACATTTGTAGGCGTAGCAATTAGTACATGGATGCCCAACAGGTTAGGAGAGTATTTAGGCAAAGTATTTTTTGTTAAACAACACAATAGGTTTAAAGGTGCTATTAGTGCCCTTTTTGTAAGTTATACTCAAATTATTGCAACCACCTTTTTTGGTTTAATCGGTTTGTTGTTTTACATGCTGAATTTTTCAGATAGTGGGCAAATGAAATGGGTGGCCATTTTTTTACCATTGGTATTACTGCTTATGGTTATAGCACTAAGCCAAAAAAATAAAATTAGAAACATCTTTGCCAACCGCAATAAATACCTGCGACTTTTTATTATAACAATAACGCGCTACGGCTGGCAAAACTCCTTAAAATTTATAGGATTATCGGCATTGCGTTTTGCGGTTTACAACACGCAATTTGTAATAGCGCTTATATTATTTAATGTAAATTTAAATTTTGCCGAGGCTTTTTTAATGGGCTCATTAATTTATGGTGTACAAACTGTAATACCTTCAACTGCTTTAGCAGGGCTCGGAATCAGAGGGGCACTTTCGGTTTATTTCATCAGTTTAATTGCTGTTGATTTTGCTGAAACCCAAGTGCTTTCTGCTACTTATTTTATTTGGACAGTAAACTTGTTGGTACCATCATTTTTAGGGATAATAGGCTTATTACTATCACCAATGCGTAAGGATTTTAAGGATATTGTTTTAAGTTGGTTAAAATCTAAATCAGTAAGCGCTTAATGCTAAAAGCTTGGATTGTGGTTGTGCTTTTGCTCAACCTTTACTATGTTGTACAATTTGTTTATTCTTATTTGGGGCTTAAATCATTACCAAAAATCACAACATCTGCAAAGCATGTAAATCGTTTTAGTATTGTGGTTGCCATGAGAAACGAGGCAAATAATCTGCAAAATCTATTTAAATCAATACATGCATTAAACTATCCCAAATCTCAATACGAGTTAGTTTTAGTTGATGATTTTTCTGATGACCAATCGGTACAAATTGCTCAAAAACTAGTTATTGAGCACCCTGATTTAAATGTGCAAATTATATCGTTGAGTAATGAAGGGCTAAAGCATAATAGAGCTTTTAAAAAAACAGCTATACAGTTTGGTGTGGCTAATTCAAAATATAATTGGATTGTTACAACTGATGCAGACTGTGTTTATAGATCGGGATATTTGAGCATGCTTGATGCTTTTATTGAAAAGCATGAACCTAAGTTTATTTCAGCTCCAGTTGAATTAACACCCGCTAATACTCTTTTTCAAAAAATGCAAGCCTTAGAGTTTAAAGGCCTTGTGGCATTGGGTGCGGCTTATATTCAAAGAGATAAGCCATTTTTGTGTAATGGCGCTAATTTAGCGTTTACCCGACAGGTGTTTTTAGATTTAAATGGCTACAAAGGCTTTGAGCATATTGAAAGCGGAGATGATGTATGGTTTATGCATAAAGTGCAAGAGCGCTTTCCTTTCGAACTTTTTTTTGCCTTAGATAAAGAGCTGATAGTAAGTTCTTCTCCTTGCCAAAATGCCAAAGCTTTTATTAATCAGCGCAAAAGGTGGACATCAAAAAATACTGAATATAAAAAGGTTTCGCAGCTAATTACCCTTTCAGTAGATTATCTGTTTTACTGTGCCATTTTGCTCAATTTAATTTTGGGGCTATTTTTTAATCAATTGCTCAACTTGGCTGTTTTTATGATGGTTTCAAAAGCATTGGTAGAGCTTAATTTATACCTTACGTTTAATAAATACGTAAAAACAAGAGGGTGGTTTTTTACTTATTTAATTACGTTTCCGGTTCAACTTTTTTATGTGATTTTAATTTATCCTTTGTCACAGTTTACCAAATTCAAATGGAAAAATAGAGTGTTTAATGCTTGATGAAATAGAAAAAGAAATTTTGGAGTGCTTAACTTTTGAAGAAAGTTTAGCACACATTTACGAAGAGATTGGTAGGCCCAAACCAGTGGTGCTAGATGTTTTAAAAACACTTTTAACAAAAGATTTGGTACAAGCTTTTGCTATTGATTTAAAGAGCGGAAGGCCCATGCCTACACCTTTTTACGATTCAGATAAAATGGATGAATTTCTTTTTAGAATTACCAAAAAAGGGATTGATAGACTGTATTAAATCAATGGTTTTTTTGATTATTATGCTACCTATTGCTTTGCTACTTTTGCAGCGATTTTACCAAAGCAAAACTCAAAATGAAAGATCTACTCAAAAAATTTGAAAATAAAGCTCCTGAAATTGTTTTTGAATGGCATGATGCTGAAACAGAAGCAAAAGGCTGGGTAGTAATAAACTCGCTAAGAGGCGGTGCTGCTGGCGGTGGCACTCGCATGAGAAAAGGTTTAAACAAGCATGAAGTAACTTCCTTAGCCAAAACCATGGAAATGAAATTTTGCTGGAGTGGCCCTGCAATTGGTGGTGCCAAATCTGGTATTGATTTTGATCCATTAGACCCCCGCAAAGCAGGCGTGCTCGAAAGATGGTACAAAGCAGTAATTCCACTGTTAAAAACATATTATGGTACTGGTGGAGATCTAAACGTTGATGAAATCAAAGAAGTAATACCTGTAACCTACAACCAAGGTTTATTGCACCCACAAGAAGGCGTGTTGGTGGGGCACTTTAAACCAACCGATGCTGAGAAAAATATCAAAATTAAACAACTACAAGATGGTGTTTCTAAAAGACTCACCAATTCGGCTTATTCTCCCGATTTAAGTAGAGATTATGTGGTTGCTGATATGATAACAGGCTGGGGAGTGCATGAAGCAGTAAATCTATATTACCAAAAAATGGGCGAAAGCTTAAAAGATAAAAAGGTAATTATTCAAGGTTGGGGAAATGTAGCAGCGGCTGCTGGTTGGTTTCAAGCTAAACATGGTGCCAAAGTGGTTGGTATTATTGATAGAGTAGGTGGGCTTATTAACGAAGATGGCTTCTCTTTTGAAGAAATTACGGCACTTTTTAACTCAAGACCTGGTAACCATTTGGCCACTGAAGGTTTAATGAGTTTTGATGAAGTGAATGCTAAAATATGGAACATTGGTGCCGATGTGTTTTTACCATGTGCAGCATCACGGCTCTTAACTAAAGCGCAATTACAAGGCTTAAAAAACTCTGGTGTAAGTGTAATAAGTAGTGGTGCAAATGTGCCTTTTGCTGATCAAGAGATTTTTTACGGACCTATTGGAGAATGGGCCGATCAAAACTTTACCGTAATACCTGACTTTATTGCCAACTCAGGTATGGCCCGAACATTCGCGTATTTAATGCAAGGCAATATCTCATTAGATGATGATGCTATTTTTGGAGATGTTACTGAAATAATAAGTCAATCTCTTGATAAAATTTTAGAGAGAAATAAAACGGGATTGAATATTTGTGCAACGGGCTTTGAAATAGCCTTAGAAAAGCTTGTATAACCAACCAATATTTAACTAAACCAAACCAAATGAAAAAGATCTTATTGGTTTTTAGTCTTTTAGCCATTACCATTGGCTTGAGTACAAACCTGGCAATGGCGTCAAATGATACCCAACATGGCGATGATGCGGTTGAAAATCATGATGTAGTAACTGACCATGATAATGATGCCCAACACGATAGTGGGGCGAGTGCACATGCCGATACCGGGCACCACGATGATCATGATGATCATGCAGCTGAGCCGCCGCCCATTTGGTTGGTGATTCCATTTGTAGCTTTATTGCTAATGATTGCCACAGGGCCGCTATTTTACGCTCATTTTTGGCATCATCATTACCCTAAAGTTGCCATTATACTGGGCGCTGCAGTGGCAGCCTATTACATTTTTGTGCTAAATAATACGCATCAGCCCATTCACTCAGGTTTTGAGTATGTATCGTTTATCTCGCTACTTACTGCTCTATTTGTAGCATCAGGCGGTATACTTTTAGGCTGGGATAGGCAAGGGTCTCCTTTGGCCAACGTAATTTTATTAATAATAGGCGCTGCAATAGCCAACGTAATTGGTACTACCGGAGCATCAATGTTGCTAATTAGGCCATTCATTAAACTAAACAAAGGGCGTATTAAGCCTTTCCACATTGTTTTCTTCATTTTTATGGTAAGTAATGTAGGTGGTTGTTTAACACCAATTGGCGATCCACCATTGTTTTTAGGGTTTTTAAAAGGTGTGCCTTTTGAGTGGACCCTTGCGCATGTTTGGCCCAAGTGGTTGTTTGGTATTGGTTTATTGGCAGCCATATTCTACTTTCTCGATGCAAGAGATCTTAAAAAGAACCCAGTTAAAAGTACTGGCATTACATACTCAGGCCGTGTAGGTTTACGAGGTTCTCGAAACATTATATTTTTAGCCCTAACCATAGCAGCTGTATTTATGGATCCAAATAAAATGGATTGGGTACCTTATATTGGAATTGAGCATGGTGGTCATTTAACTAAATTCTCATATTTACGAGAATTAATAATGCTGGCCATAGCGGCAGTAGCTTATTTTACTTCTGAAAAAGAGTGTTTAAAACGTAACGAGTTCAATTTTGAACCTATTAAAGAAGTGGCTTATTTGTTTATTGGAATTTTCTTTACAATGATGCCTGCGCTTGAATTAGTGGGGCAGTTTGCCAAAGCAAATCCTGATCAAATTGGTACACACTCATTATACTGGCTCACTGGTGCGCTCTCTGGTGTGCTAGATAATGCGCCTACTTACATGAACTTTTTGGCAGCTGCAATTGCCAAGGTTGGTTTAGATATGAATAGCCTTGCCGATGTTGCATCATTTGCATCATCAGAAATTGTATACTTAACTGCAATATCAGTGGCATCAGTATTTTTTGGGGCCATGACCTATATTGGCAATGCACCTAACTTTATGGTAAAGGCTATTGCTGAGCAACAAGGGGTTGAAATGCCATCATTTGTGGCCTATATTGTAAAGTATTCTGTGCCATTTTTGCTACCGGTATTATTCCTTACCTGGTTGGTGTTTTTCATTTTTACATAATTTCAAATTATTATAAAAGTAAAGCCCGCATTAAAAGTATGCGGGCTTTTTTTATGTACAATAAAAACGAGCCGATTTAAGATTTGTAATATTGGGTTAAGTGAAGGTAGCAAGCGTAAAATATAAGTGGCTATTAAAATGGACTGTGTTTGCCATTTTTTTAATAGCAGCTGTGTATTATTGGAACAATAGGTGGGCATACATTATAATACATCACAGCGCGGGGAGCTATGGTAATATTGAGTTTTTGCAAAATGTGCATGATCAAAGACAATCAAAAGAGCCAATACATGCCATATCGTATCATTATGCCATAGGCAATGGTAACGGCATGGAAGATGGTAAAATTGGCAGTGATTTGCGCTTGAAGTACAATTTGTGGGGCGCTCACATGAGTTTAAAAAACTTTAGTAAAAACATTTTTGGATTAGGTATTTGCATAATTGGCGATTTAGAAAATCAAAATATTACCCAAAAGCAATACGCCACTTTGGTAACCCTAACCATGCAGTTAATGCACAAATACAATATTAAAAAAGAGAATGTGCTTTTTCATGGTAAAGTAGCAGCTGAGCAAACAAAATGCCCTGGCAAAAATTTTCCGTACCAAAAGTTTATGAATCAAATTGAAGGTGATTAAATAAGTGCTAATGATTTAAGTAAATCTTGCACTTAAATTAATTTAAAAGCATTTTGGGTTTTGTCATATTAAAGTGGGTGCTGCTGAGTTTAACTTGCTTTTGAATAAAAACTTTGGTTGTGCAACTGAGAACTATTACGCAAGGGGCGTTATATGCAAGATTGGCTATGAGAACCTTTTAATTACAATAACCATTTGTGAAGCTTTGATATGAAAGGTCTCGGAAAATATTGAGCTGAATCAATGAAAAATATGAGGGCCTTCGTCCTTTTTAATGGGTAATATAAATTACCCTTGTCATTAAGAATTGTCGATTAATAATTGATAATAAGGGAGTTAAGATCCCTTTGGCTTGATGATGGTGTTATGGCAAACACATGCTCTAAATTATGAATGCTTTATGGTGGTAGGGTTGTAAAGAATCATATAAAAAAAGCTCGATTCTTATTAAGAATCGAGCTATGTTCAACCAAAAACAAAAATTGTTACATGTATTTTTTATTGAAAAAATAGATCGAAGTAAATGCCATCTTTTGCCACAGCATCACCTTCAAGTACAGTTAGGTTTATTCTCCAATCACCTACCATATTAAAGTTTACATTGCCTTTGTAATGCCCGTTGGTAGTTTCGGTAGGGTTTATGTTGCCTTCGCTGCCATGTCCCATACTTGGCATTTCAGGTTCAGTTTTTACCTTTAAGCCTGTAATGGGTTCAAAAGTCATCATATCAACCATGGTGTAAACAGCTACTTCAAAATCATTATCACCTACGGTAGGGGCCATTGGGTTAACATAGCCAATGATTATTCTTTTATCATCGATTTCTGATGAAGTTACAATAGCTCTGGCAAATTCGGGCTGTATTACTTCAATGGGCATGCTAAACTCATGTTTGTCCCCATTATCTATTAAGGTTACATTTACATTAAGCGCCCAAGTGCCGCCCATGCTTGGCATTTGAAAAAGAGCATATCCTTCAAAAATATTATCATCATTTAATGTAGGTTGTTCAACAGGGCACGAGTGTACTTTCTCGGTCATGTCCATTACAGGTTTTATTGTAACCGAGGCATTATTGGTTTCTTCTCCATCATTAATCACCTTTACGTATAGGGTATTGTATCCGGCATAAAGCGCTTCATTTGCGTACACTTCAACTGCTGCATTTCCATCTTCAGCAATGGCAATTAGTTCAAGGTTTTCAAATGGGTCAGGTTCGTCTGGTTGGCATGCCGTTAGGTTTAGCAAGCCGCCAATTAATAAGGTAAAAATCGGAAGTTTAAGTAAGGTTAATTTAGTCATTGCAGCAGTTTTTAATTCTCTTATAAAGATCATAAAAACCTATACAACTGTAAGTGATAGAGGTTACTTTAGGTGCTTGCTTTTAAGCTCGGTATATAAAGCAGTGGCTGATTTTAAAAGGTCTTGGCTTGGTGTGTAATCAACCTTGCGTGT
>JBMYOR010000030.1:0-13208 GCA_049599535.1 Bacteroidia bacterium
CCATGAGAATATTACTTTATTAAAAGCACAAAATTGATAGTTTCTAAAGACATAAGTTTTAAGCGTTTACTGGGTTTTACTTGGTACCATATTATTTGGCTTTTGGGTTGTGCGGCCTTGGTAGCCTATTGGTATGATACCAAAACAATAGAATTTGAAATTCCGTGGTTGCCCGTGTCAGTAATTGGTACTGCAGTTGCGTTTTATGTTGGCTTTAAAAACAACCAAGCTTATGACCGCATGTGGGAAGCTCGAAAAATTTGGGGCGCCATTGTAAACAGCAGCCGCAGCTGGGGCATGATGGTAGATGGTTTTGTAAATAATCAAGAAAGAAAAGAAATCCCTGCAGCCAAAAAAGAAATAGAAAATGTAAAAGAAACACTCATTTACAGACATATTGGCTGGCTCTATACCCTTAGAGCACAACTACTTGTACCGGCTCCATGGGAGCATATAAATCAAAGCCTATTGTATAGGTTAACGGCAAGAAAGTTTCAAAAAAGTTATGGAATTGGCTTGGTAGAAGATGAAATTACTAAGGTAGAACTCAAGCATTTTTTACCCGATAATGAATACGATAGACTTTTAGCAAATAAAAATACCGCTACTCAAATTATCAATGAACAATCGCGACATTTAGCTAAGCTTAGAGATAATCATTTAATTGATGATTTTAGACACATGGAAATGGAAAAGATGCTTGTGGATTTCTATACCCAACAAGGTAAATGCGAGCGTATTAAGAAGTTTCCTTTCCCTAGGCAATACGCCAATGTGAGCCGCTATTTCATAGCCATTTTTATAATAATGCTGCATTTTAGTATGATCCCCGCACTGCAACATGCTGGTAATTATGGAAACCTACTTTCTATTCCAATCACTGCGCTTATAGGCTGGGTTTATGTAATGATGGAAATTGTTGCCGATTATTCTGAAAATCCGTTTCAAGGAATGGCCAATGATATTCCGATGTTGTCTTTAACTAGAACTATTGAAATTGATTTGAGAGAAATGCTTGGAGAAACCGACCTACCTGAACCAATTGCCTCAAAAAAGGATATTTTAATGTAAACCCAGCTATAACTCAATCTATTTACCACTTATAGCTGGGCATGCATTTATAATCAGCTATAAGTATGTATTTTTTATATTTGTAGCTAGATAAAGCCAAAATGATCATAGGCAGAAAACACGAACAAAAGATTCTCAAAAAGCTAGTAAACTCAAATAAATCAGAATTTGCAGCTATTTATGGTAGAAGAAGGGTTGGTAAAACCTATCTTATCAGGAACTATTTTAACAAAAACTTTAGTTTTCAATTTACTGGCTTAGCCAATTCAACATTACCTGATCAATTGGCGAACTTTCATTTTGCAATTAAAAACCAATTCTCGAGTTTTAACGACAAAAAGCCTGAAAGTTGGCTGGAAGCTTTTTACCAATTACAAAATAGCATTGGCGCAGAATCATCTATCAAAAAGATAATATTCATTGATGAAATGCCCTGGCTCGACACCCCACGGTCGGGCTTTTTGCCAGCTTTTGAAAGTTTTTGGAACTCATGGGCCTCTGCAAGAAAAGATATTTTGCTTATAGCTTGTGGTTCAGCTACAAGTTGGATTATCAATAACCTGATTAATAATCATGGCGGCTTGCATAATAGAGTAACCCAACGGATTACAATTGAGCCATTTACTCTAAATGAAACCCTTGAGTTTTTTAAGTGGAAGAAAATTAAGCTAAGCCTATACAACACTATTGAGATTTACATGGCACTTGGTGGAATACCTTTTTATCTGGAGCAAATCGAAAAAGGAAAAAGTGCAGCTCAAAATATTGATTATTTAATTTTTAATGAAAGGGGAACTTTAAGAAATGAGTTTAATAATCTATTACCATCCCTATTTAAAAATTCAGAAAATCACTTTAAAGTTTTAAAAGCATTAGGCAAAACCAAAAGTGGCCTTAATCGTGAAACACTTTTATCAAAGGCAAAAATGACCAACGGCGGCACAGCCACCAAAGTACTAGAAGAATTGGAGCAGTGTGGCTTCATTAAAAAATATACGCCAATTCATAAAAAACTAAGAGAAAGCCTTTATCAAGTTATTGATCCCTTTACTCTATTTTATTTCAACTATATTGATGATAAAAGTATAACTGAAGGCGATTGGACATCAATTAATGGAAGCCAAAAATTCCATGCTTGGGCGGGCTATGCTTTTGAATTGGTATGCCTTCTTCATGTAAAACAAATTAAGCAAGCCCTAGGCATTTCGGCAGTAAGCACGCAAATTGGATCTTGGCATAATAAAAATGCGCAAATAGATCTAATTATTGATAGAAGAGATGGAATAATAAATCTTATAGAAATCAAATTCTCAATAGATGAATTTAGCATCAATAGAAAGTATTACGAAAACCTTAGAAAGAAACTTCATGAGTTTTCTGAAGACACCAACAGTAAAAAAGCACTCCACTTTACTTTTATTACAATGCATGGCCTTAAACAAAATGAATACGCCCTCGAACTTGTATCAAACAGCTTAAAAGCCGAACAACTATTTAACTAAAGATGAAAAAGAAAATAATAAAATTCATAAAAAGAACATTTGCAGCAATTGGTATTTTGTTGCTCTTGTTCGTTATTGCGGTTGCCATTTTTGTAAATACGCAGCCACAAATGGGCAAAGCTCCAGAAGGCGCTGATCTTGAAAGAATCTCTCAATCGCCTAATTATGGTGAAGGCGAATTTGTAAATCTAATAGAAACCACTATGGGCTCATTTAGCGAAATGATGGCTACTATGCCCGATTTTATATTTGGTGAAGGCGGCACACCTGAAGAGCCATTGCCCGTTAAGTTTGGCGAGAACACCACACCCGCTATTGATAGCCTATGCTTTGTGACATGGTACGGCCACTCCGCCTTCTTTTTCGAAATTGAAGGCAAGCGAATATTAATTGATCCAATGTTAGGAGAAGCTTCATCGCCAGTTTCTTTTGCTACGCCTCGGTTTCCTTATGAAAAACCAATTCCCATTGAAGAACTAACCGATATTGACGCTATTATTCTCTCTCACGATCATTATGATCACCTTGATTATCCAACCATAGTTAAGCTGAAAGAGGAAACTCAACACTTTTATACCGCTTTGGGTGTTGGCTCTCACCTGAAACATTGGGGAGTTGATGAGTCAAAAATTACAGAATTAGATTGGTGGCAAAACTCATTTCTTGATAGTATTCAAATAATTGCCTGCCCTGCACGACATTTTTCAGGTAGGGGCTTTACTGACAGAAACGCCACTCAATGGGCCAGTTGGGTAATAAAAGGTAAATACCAAAATCTATATTTTAGTGGCGATGGCGGCTTTGGACCCCATTTTAAGGAAATTGGTGAAAAACACGGTCCTTTTGACTTGGCAATGCTTGAGTGTGGACAATATAACGAAGCCTGGAAAGCCATACACATGATGCCTGAGCAAAGTGTGCAGGCTGGAATTGATGTAAAAGGTAAATTGCTAATGCCCATACACTGGGGTGGTTTTGAGCTCAGTATTCATACGTGGACCGATCCGATTATTAGATTTAAGGCAGAGAATGAGCGCTTAGGTTCTAAAATGGTGCATCCTTATATTGGCGAGCGCTTTGAACTTGGTAACGATTACCCAACTGAAGAGTGGTGGCAAATGCAATAGCGTTCTTATGTAGAATTATGCTACTCTTTTACAAATTGGCCTACAGAAAGGCCTTGTGCACTACTTACTTCTACAAAGTATAATCCGGGCGACCAATTGGCGCACATCACTTCAATGCTATTATAGGTTAGGTTACTTCGGGTATACACCTTTTTGGCATGTGCATTATAAATAGTAAGGCTCCAACTTCCCTCTTGACCATTGCTTATCGAGAATCGATTTTTAGCAGGATTAGGAAATACTTTAATTTCATGCCTTTCTAAAGTTTGGCTGCTTACAAAATGGATGTGCTTTATGCAGGCCGATGTATCGGTGCAGCCGTTTTTAGTGATGGCAACGGCGTAATTACCAGTTTTTAAAGGGTAATATTCGGCCTTATTAGCGCTATCAATTTTAGTGTTATTATTGCAATCAAGCCACTGGTAGTCTGCGTTTAAGGCATTTGCTTTTAAATATTTTTTAGTTACGCTAAGGCTGGTGTCAATTGTTGTAATGGTAAGGTCAGTTGTAATAATACTATCGCAGCTATTTTGCTGTAAAATGGTATCAATATAAATTCCTGTTGCGCTGTATATGTAATTTCCGCTAGGCGATTTGTAAGCGCCGCAGCTGTTTGCTTTTACGGTATCGATATTCGATTTTATTATAAGATTAATCTCTATTATTGAATCGCAACCGCTTGCGTTTTTTAGTGTGTCATAATAAAATCCGCTTGTTTTATACGTGTGCTTTCCGCTTGGCGATGTAAATGAATAACAGGCCTGAGCTGAAATTTTTTGTACATCGGTATTCAATTTCAGCGCTATAAAAACGAGTGAATCGCAACCACCTATTGATTTTAGACTATCGGTATAAATTCCTGAATTCTTATACACCTTACCTGATGGCGCCTTAAATGAATCACAAACATTATTTACCACTAAGCTTGAGTGAATGGACTTGCAAGCTCCTTTAGGCCCAAGTTGTGCCATAAAATGCTGTCGGTTACCGCGAGGGTAAAGAAAAGATGGCTCATGACCCGTTTGATGCAAGTCAAGTGATTCTTCAAAATAGCCTAAAATGGTAGTCTTATTACTGTTTGAAACAAAATCTACAACACCCGAACGCACAGATGGAAAGTTGGTGGCAGTTATGATGGTTCCTGTGGTATCATACTCGGCCATAAATAGGGTCCATTGTTTTGAATAAATGCTCGTATCAGCAACCGAGTTGCTGTAAAAGTGGAGTTCATTCATTGATGAGCCAATTACTTTTACTATTCCTTTGTCTTCGGTAAGCTTTAAGTTATAAATCCAATTGTTAGGGTCTCCAATTTTTTTGGCCCAAATAAATTTGCCTCGTTTATTATACTTGGCTATAAAGCCGCAATGGTCTTCATTTATGGTATTTAGGGTTCCGTTATTGTGCAGGCTGTCAAGTATCAAATGGTCTTCATACCTGCCCGACATATATAGGTTCCCCGCATCATCTTGTTCAAGGCTTTGCAAAAAGTTATGGTCTTTTCCGTGTATGCCTTTTACCCATTTAAAACCGCCGCTTGAGTCGTATTTGGCAATAAAAATATCGCTCCAATCAACAATATAATTTAGGGTATCAATTCCAGTTCCTGGGTTAAAATCAACTCCGCCGCTATAATACCCTGACAGTATAAATCCATTTTTTTCGGTTAACAGCATTTGGGTACTATGCACTTTGTGTGGGCCTTGCGCTCCAATTTTTTTGGCCCAAAGCAAGTCTCCCTTGGCATTAAATTTATTAATGAAAGTTGATGAATGACGAGAGTCTTTGGTAGCAAAAGCAAATTGAGCATTGCTGTCGTTCATTTCAATGGAGTACGTAAAGGCGCCTGTGGCATATAGGTTTTGGTTGCTATCCACGCAGAGATTAAGCGGGGCTAAACTTCCGATTCCGTCATACACATGCCCCCATAAATAGTTGCCATCGGCACTTAGTTTAATCAGAAAACCACCTTTTCGGTGTTTTGATTTTGTGTAGTGATTAATGTTGGGATTTAATCTAATACTATCGTCAAAAACACCTGACAAATAAATATCATTATTAAAGTCAATGTGTACATCAGCAATGGTCTGTAGGTCGTTATTATTACCAAAGGTTTTGAGCCATTGCAAATAACCCATTGAGTCATATTTTGCCAAAAATGGTTCGTGCAACGATAGGGATTGATGCCTAGGAGTTATAGGCAATTGGTCAAAATCTATTTTACCCCTTGAAATACCCGCCAAGTATAAATTGCCGTTTTTGTCTGTTCTCAAAAAGTTCTGTTGAATGGTGCCATAACCTTTCATATTATCAAATTGCCAGGCGGTTTTGTAAGCGCCAGTTGCCTGTAAATATTGAGCTAAAAAGGCGTGTTGGTATCGGCTCGAATCTTCAGTGATTAATACAGCCCTTTTGTTTGATGGATCAAAATCAGTAGCAAGGTTAAAGCTGCCGCCAATCCACACATCACCATTTATACTAGTAGCTAAGGCTTTGCCTTGTTCTAAACCATCGCTGCCTAATTGAAACGACCATGCGTGCTGGCCTGTACTGTCAAATTTGGCGATTAATAAAGGGCCGTTTTGGGGTTTATAGCTAGTTGAAAGGTTGTTGCTGTCTAACATCAATGGGTCGGCAAAACGCCCCAATAAATACAAATTGCTGAGACTATCGCAACTTATAGTTTTTGCACTTTCGTTGCTTACTGAGCCTATCGATTTTGCCCATGTTAAATCTCCATTTGTGGTAAACTTTGCAATGAAAATATCTTGTTTTCCATTAGAACCAATGTTGTATGCTCTTGTACTTAAGTCAAAATCAAAGCTATCTCTAAAGTTTCCAAACATATAAAAGCTGCCTTGCTTAGTGGCTAGCAGAGTTTTACTCTCGTAGTTGCCCGCCATATTTTTTGCCCATAGATAATTTCCGTTGGGTTCGTATTTAGCCAGAAAATTAGAGTGGCCATTGTGGGGTTTAAGCATAGCAGTGGTTGTGCTGGGGTCAAAGTCTAACGAGTCGCTGTATCGGCCGTTTACTATAATATTACCAAGTTTATCTACTCCTAGGCTGTGGCAAACATCGTAGCGGGTAGATTGAAAATTATGCGCCCATGTTACACTACCTGATGAGTCGTATTTGGCTAAAAAAAAGTCATTATCATTGCCTAATGAGTGGCCTATTAGCGTATCAAGGCTGGTGTCAAAGTCAACAGAATCTTGCAAGTTGCCGGCAATAATTATAGAGTTTTGGTGATCTATTGCGGCATCTGATGCTAAAATGCTAAATGTGCCGATAATCTGTTTATTCCAAAGAGGCTGGCCATGTGTGTTGTATTTAATCATAAAAACATGCGGAAACTTTACATTGCTGTTAGTTATTGGTGCGTAGGCGTTGTCCTTATCAAAAGCCATGTTTTTATCATAACTTCCTATAATTATCGCATTTCCGCTGTTATCAATTAATAGTTTGGGCTGTACGTCGTCAAATTCGGCATTTAGCTTGTTTACCCAAAGTAGTTTTCCTTTAGAATTGTGTTTGGTTATAAACATACAATCGCCCGTATTGGCAGAAACCAGTGCTTCGCCAGGCCCTTGGTCAAAATCTAAATAGCCAGTAAATGCGCCAATGCTAAATAGATTGCCGTGAGAGTCGGTTTTCATTATTTCGCAGCTATTGGTGCCGCTGTATTCGCCACCAATTAAATGGCTCCAAACAGGTTCAAGCTTTTGTGCCCAAGAGCCTGCTGTACTGCCTAAAGTGATTAGTATAAGCAAAACGGGTTTGTTCCATTTTTTTTTTAAGCTAAACATAAGAATCAATGCTTTTTTTAACATAGACCTACATTAAATTGAATAAGAAGATTAATAAGATGCCAAGTAGTTTAATTGGGTTGCACTTGAAAAGCCCTTGCAATTATAAAAACACACCTTATTTGGTGCTTTTTAATAATAGTAGAGTGTATTAAACTGTGATTATAAATGCAGTTTGGGCGGTTCTGTTTTCATTGTAAAGCTACTGGTGTTACCTAAACTATAAAATAAAAAAAGCCCCGTAAGGGGCTTTTTTACGTATGGCAAACTATTAATCTACTCTAAATAACCATCTTCGGCCCAGTCTAAAAACAATTGAATGTCTTCATCAGCCATTTTACCAGCTGGTGGCATAGGGTTGGTGTCTGATTGAATTCTATCCATTAGAGTGCCGTTCATGCTTTTATCTTTAATATCGGCATAACTCGAAAAAACAGGTGCGTAATTTGCGCCAGTTTCGTGGCAGCCTTTACAATTGGTGTCAAATACAGTAGAGACATCAGCGCTGAAGGTAATTTCTTCTTCGCCGCCACAACTACTTACGCTAAGGCCTACTATTGATACACATACGGCCAATGCTAATGTGTAAACGCTAGATTTTGAAATGATTTTCATTTAGTTTAATTTGGTTTGGCTGCTAATATGAGCAATCAAATTGGTAAATCAAGCTGTTTAATGATTTTTATCAATTAATTACAATTTAGATACTTTAGTATTTATTGCTATTATTGAAGACAGATAAAAGGTTTATAACACACATGTATATAAAAAGACATTATGGTTTTTGGATGACTTTAAAATGGTCAAAAAAGCCTTTTATCTTAGGTACGCTTTATACTCTTGCAATTTGCTGGGTATATTATTATTTTAACTTTAGTTTGGCTATTCCGTGGCAACCCTTGAGTGTAATTGGTATTGCGGTTGCATTTTACCTAGGTTTTAAAAACAACAGCAGCTATGATAGAACCTGGGAAGCCCGCAAAATATGGGGCAGTATTGTAAATAATAGCAGAACCTTTGGAGCGGCGATTGTATCATTTGTACAAGGCGAAAATGCCGAAGAAATACAAAAGGAGATAATTTATAGGCACATTGCATGGCTTACAGCTTTGCGATTTCAGCTTAGGTTAAGCCGTACTTGGGAGCATACCGATGAGCGTATAAAAAAATATTTTACCGCCACTGTATGCGAATCATATACCCATAAGTTAGATACTGAACTGGCTCAGTTTATTAGCCGAAGCGAAATTGATGAAGTTGATCAATTGTCGAATAGGGCAACCCAAATTATGATGATTCAATCCAAACGATTGCAAGAATTAAAAGACCAAGGTTTTTACGAAGATTTTAGGCATATGGAACTACATCATTTAGTACAATCATTTTATGAAGATCAAGGCAAGTCTGAGCGGATTAAAAATTTCCCTTTTCCAAGGCAATATGCATCAACCGCACTTTGGCTTACTATGGTGTTTTGTGTGTGCTTGCCCTTTGGCATGTTAGATGTTTTTATGGGCTCAATAGGTTGGTTGTTTTGGATGAGCCCGCTTATTTCAGGCTTAATAATTTGGATATTTTTTTTAATGGAAAAAATTGGAGACTACTCTGAAAACCCGTTTGAAGGCACCTATAATGATGTGCCTATTACCAATATTGCCCGTACCATTGAAATTGATATGCGAGAAATGATAAAAGATAAAAATATACCGAAACCAACCGAACACGAAAACGGATTTTTATTATAAATAATAAACAAGAATAAACAAGAATGAGCAAGTATCAACAAGTATTTAAAAACAACCAAAAGTGGGTTGAGAGTAAAAAGGCCACGGATGCGGATTTTTTTAAGCATTTAGCAAAAGGGCAAACACCAGAGTTTTTATACATAGGCTGCAGTGATAGTAGGGTAACTGCCGAAGATTTAATGGGCTTAGAACCCGGAGAAGTATTTGTACACAGGAATGTGGCCAATGTGGTGAGCAATATTGATTTAAACTCGGCGAGCGTTATTGAATATGCAGTGAGTCATTTAAAAGTAAAACATGTGGTAGTTTGCGGCCATTATTATTGTGGGGGTGTAAAAGCCGCTATGCAGGCAAGCGATCTTGGTTTGCTAAACCCATGGCTCAGAAATATTAGAGATGTTTATCGAATTCATAGAGAAGAATTAAACTCTATTACTGATGAAGAAGAAAAGTATAATAGGTTGGTAGAATTAAATGTTGAAGAGCAGTGCATTAATGTAATTAAAACCGCAGCTGTACAAAAAGAGTATTTGAAAAATGGTACACCTACTGTTCATGGTTGGGTTTTTGACATAGGTACAGGTAAATTAATAGACCTAAAGATTGATTTTGACGAGAAGCTTAAAAATATACAAGAAATATATAACCTTGGCCATTAGCGTTAGCTAGTATTGTGGTGTAATGGCTGATATTATTATTAGAAATTATAAAAGCCCTTTTGGAGAACTCATAATTGGAGACTACAATGGGGCTTTATGTTTGCTTGATTGGCGCTATAGAAAAATGCGCGAATCAATTGATAGTAGAGTTTCAAAGGGCTTAAATGCCAAATATGTTAATGGCAATACGCCATTAATTGATAAAACCATTAATCAGCTAAACCAATATGCATTGGGTAACTTAAAGGCATTTGATTTGCCCATAGAATTAGTGGGCTCCGATTTTCAAAAGCAAGTTTGGCTTAAACTGATGCATATACCTTATGGCGAAACGAGAAGCTATTTGCAGCTTTCGCGTTGGCTTGGAAACGAAAAGGCGGTAAGGGCAGTAGCCACGGCAAACGGAGCCAATTGTATTTCAATAATTGTGCCTTGCCACAGAATAATAGGCGCTAATGGCGAGCTTGTAGGGTATGCAGGTGGTATTGGTGCCAAAAAGAAACTTTTAGAACTTGAGCGAAATGACTTGTATAAGCAAAGCGTTTTATTTGATTAAACCTGAATTAAGAATAAGTACAGATCGGGTTGGTTAATATGTAGCTTTTGCCGAAATAATTAGATTTCTACCTGCCGCTGATACCCCTGAACTATAAGGGCGGTAACGTTGGTTTGTAATGTTTTCAAGGCCGCAATTAATGGTAAAAACATCATTTATTCGGTACTGCGATTTAATGTTTATAGTATACCAAGCGGGGGCAAAGGTGTTTCCATTAGCATCTTTGGCATATATTTCATCTTTTCCGCGCTCGTCAATCGATAAGTTTTGATGATTTCTAGTGGCCTGATAAATTGAATAAAATAGCACGTTTATTTTTTTGTATTTATAAGTTAAACGGCTGGTTCCAAAAAGTGGGGCTGCGTGTCTCGATGGGCTTACGGCTCCATTTTCCATTTCTTCAGTACCTTTTTGCAAATTTAAATCGCTCGAAAAACTTAGCCTTTGATTTAGGTTGGCCTCAATACCAATTTGCAGCCCAGCCACCGAGCCTTGTGCAGCGTTTTGCAGAGCTTGCACTTTGCTCATTTGCCCCATATACATAATGCTGTCTTGTCCATTTAATTCATAATCACGCCTAATTATAGCATGGTTTAGCAGAGTGTAATAGGCTGTAAAATCAAGTTTTATTTTTTTGCGAATAACCTTGGCTAAACTTACATCTATATTATGAGCGTATTCGGCTCTTAAGTTAGGGTTTGGTATAGTTACAGCCCCCGGCTCTGAATCAAAAACTTTGCCAATATCATCAACATTTGGAGCTCTAAAGGCGGTTCCGTAGCCAGATTTTAAAATTAAAGTAGCGTTTGGTCGGTAGGTTGCGCCAATACTACCGGTAATAGCAGCTTGATTTAAATAGGCAGTTGTAAATGGTAATGCAAAAGTACTGGTATCGAAAGTTGAGTTGATTATAAATTTATTATACCTAATCCCGCTTTGAATGGTGGTTTTTTCGTTGATTTTGTACTCGTTGCTTAGGTAAAGTGCCGCTGAATTCCAGGTGCTTTTTGGGTATCGGCTCAACCCCTGTGAAGTTTGGTTGTTCGAAATATCAATTATTGTTCCGGTTGAATTTACCTTATTAAAAACGTATTCAAATCCATAAAATATTTTCGATTTATTATTAATATGCTTTTCAAAATCAATATTGCTGCTGTATGCATTTACTTGCTCATACTGTTCGTTTCGGTAATCGCTGTTAAGGTTTCTGCTCATGCGGCTTTCGTTAAATTTTTGATTGGCCAGCCTTATGGCGATTTCATCAAAAAGCGCCTTTTTAGCCAAGTAGCTTACACTTAAGTTATGCATAAGCCATTTTTGTGGCCCATAATACCATTCTGCGTATCTGGGTAGTTCATTTTTTAGCCTATTATGCCTATCGTATCTGCCGTAGTTTGATGTTTCAGAATAGTGGAATCCGTATTGTAGATCGCACTTTTGATTAGGTTTAAATCTAATTTTTTGTAATGTGTTTAATTGATTATACGCTGTTGGGATTTGTAGCAGCTCGTTTTCTTGATTTATAACACTGTCAATTCCATTTATTCTGGCAACATAGTAAGGTTTTATATAATCTGTTGGCCCGTTTTTGCCCTGTATTAAATTTTGATAATTCCAATAACTTATGCTTGAAATAAAGGCCCATTTTTTTAATCCAATGTTTACATCAACATGGCCTGTTTTTTCGCGGTTAGCGGTTGAATAACGGCTATTTAAATTAGCAATAACATTTGGTTTATTAGTAGTGCTAAAACTTGGAGTCAAGGTTTTAAAACTCATAACACCACCAATGGCATCGCTGCCGTAAATTACTGAACCTGGGCCAAATAACACCTCGGTTTGTTCGGTAGTAAATGGATCAATATTTATTACATTCTGAAGATTTCCTCCCCTAAAAATGGCGTTGTTCATCCGCACGCCATCTACGGTGTATAGTAGCCTATTGGCAGCAAATCCTCTAATCATAGGGCTGCCGCCACCTTGTTGACTTTTTTGAATAAATACCTTGCCCGATACGCCTAACAAATCAGCTGCAGTTTGTGGGTTTAGTAGTGCAACATCAGCGGGTTTAATCGAAATTATTTTTGATGGTATATCTTTTGAAGCTTGCCGCCATCTTGTACCTGAAATTACAACTTCATCAAGGCTGAGGTTGGATGGGCTTAAATATATAATATGGTTTTGCTGTTTTATTAGAGTATAGCTTGTGGTTAAGGTTTGGTAGCCAAGGCATCTTACTTCAATTTGTTTTGATTTTACAAACTGGCCTGCATTTAATACTCCATGTGCATTGGCAATAGCAAACGATTCGTTTTCGTCAGTAACAGTGGCTCCAATAAGGGGTTCGCTAGTGGTTTTGCTTTTTATAATTACAGTTTGGCCGTGGCTTGCAAAATACCAGAGCATAAGTACCCAAATTGATAAAATGAGTTTCATTAATTAGGTATAAGGTTAGGAGTTGCTAAAATTGATTTTTAATGGGTATCGGTATTACTACCACAAGCACTGCGATTGACTGAAGCCCATCTTTCCTGATCAGAATCAAGCGGTTGCAATTGCTCGTATGTGCCGTTTTTTTTCAGGATTTTTGGTTTAGTGGCATGATTACCAGTACTTCTTTGATTTTTAATTTGATCTCCCGCTTTTGTGCCAGTATGAAACTAATAATGTATTGCTACTCTAAGGTCCACTACTACCTTCTCAATAGGGCGAATAGTTAGGGCAAACGGAATACATTTA
>JBMYOR010000031.1:0-13032 GCA_049599535.1 Bacteroidia bacterium
TGTACCAAACCGACTTTTTGTTAAGCGCTACCAACTTTAGCGCACGCATAAATTCTTCGCGGTTTTCAGTGCTAGCATTTTTAAAACTGGTGGTTTTACCTATAAAAGTACCACTGCCATAACCGTTATTACCTATTTCAATTTCGTAGGCATCTTTCCAATTGTCATTGCCTGGTTGGGCAATTACGATTGAATTAAAAAATAGCAATGTTATTAGTCCTATTATTCTTTGCATAGCCTTTTCATTTAATCAAACTCAAATTCCCACTCTCAACTCTTGATTCTCCGTTTAAGGTATAGGTAATTACATAATAGTATGTGCCAAGGGGTGCGGGTTCAAATCGTACCGTACCATCCCATCCTTCGCTCAAGTTATTAGTATAAAAAACGCTTTGGCCGTTTTGGGCGTAAATGCGCATTTCGTAATTTTCTATTTCAGTGCCTTTGGCTATGAATGTTGGGTTTAAATTATCGTTGCCTGGCGTAAAGGCGTTGGGGATGTATAGTTGAGGCGGGCAGTCGTTTAATACTTTAAAAGAATCTGTAAAAACACAGTGTTTCACATTGGTTTTGAGCCAAAATTCACCCTCCTGATAAAGCCTAATTGTATCGCCATATTCGCCTGTGCTCCATTGGTAAAGGTTTGCTCCCGCTTTCACACCAAGCTCAACCCCTGTTGTTAAATCGCAAACTGTTGTGTCGTTTAGGTTGTTTTTTAGCCTTGAAATTTCAGATACATTAAACGTATCGAAAGCCAAACAATGACCAAACTTTAAACGCACAAAGTATTTACCTACCGAATCGATTTTAATAGAATTTGAATTGTGCTTATTATTCCAAACTACTTGTGCGTTTTTGTGTGTTGCACTCAACAATATTGAATCTCCTTCGCAAAACGATGTATCAATTGGTAAGGGCTGATAGCTAAAAAAGTTTGGAAACTGAACGGTATCCCTAACCCAGCACCTTTCTTTCAGTTTAGCGCCAAAAAACCTAGGATACCATTCAAGCGTAATTATGCTGTCAGAGGTGCTGATGGGGTCAAGTCTTATGCTTCTGTTTCCGTTATAAGAAACAAGAGTAAATTGATCTGTGAGGTCTTTTATATCAAGCGTATCGTTGGCACATAGGGTGTCTGAAAGGCTATAAACTGGTTGTGTGTAGCCATGCGTCACCACTTTATTTGTTGCAGTGCATCCACTACCGCGCATTTCAAAATCATACCTACCCGGCTTGGTCAGCTCTCTTTTCCATTGATGGTTTGTGGTATCGAGCCAAGAGATTGAATCTGCCCAAAAGGGCTTTTTAATCTTGACGGTATCTGGTTGGCCTTGGCAGATTGTTGCTATATATTTTTCAGATTGGTCATTTGCGAAATAAACATGTATCCTTTCAGTTTTAAAGCACCTGGCTGACCTTATGTCAATCGAAATTGGCATTAGATTTCCTTCAAGGTTATTCTTAACCATAAAACTATCGGCTGTAATCTCTGATTTATACATACTTATATAAAATGTATCATCTCTCTCTATTCTTTTATAACCATAATGCCAACCATAATTATACAATAATGGATTAGAGTCCTTTGGTCTTAGCACAATAGAATCAGAGCATGCCACTGTATCACGAATAATCCAACTTCTTTCGCCAATATCTTGTATGTAAACATATTGGCTCACACTGTCTCTTCTTCCATTAGCAGTGTTTTTAACTACAAGTGAAACTTTAAAAGAATCTACACTCTTTGCATTGGTATAGTAGTGTGAAGGATGTGTTTTAGACGTTGAATTTCCATCGCCAAAGTGCCATTGGTACTCAATGTCATTACCATAAGTGCTCAGGTTTTTGAACCTAACTGAATCGCCGCAGCCACCGGTATATAAAAAATGGGCGAAAGGTTTTTCAAGATCAATTAATCGGCAACTGCCATCTTTTGGTAAGGTTTCAACTTCAATTCCGCTGTAGCTCCAATCGTGAATTCCTGTAAAAACTTGAAAAAAGTATTCTCCATCGGCAATACAATCAAGTGTAACTTCTCCATTGGTACCCACCAAACAAAAGGCGGGTGTTAGTGCCCCACAGTTGCCCGTGTACATTTTTATTTCTTCAGCATTTCCCGTGGCTCTTACTCTTAATCGGTTTCCGTTGTTATTTTCTACTTTTAGTTTTATCCAACTGCTTTTTGTGTTGTAAACAGAGCTTGAGTTACTGCACCAACCTTCGCTATTTTGCTCATTGGGTCCTTCGCCTAGGGTATGCGCTGAAGTCCATAATTCAGCTTTTTCAGTTCCGACACCATTAATAGTTGCTTCAATTGCATTTGAGCAGAAGTCGCCTAAAGGGCTTGCGTTTTCATCGCCTTGATAGGTGATTTTGATATTTACCGCTCCATTGTAGTTTTCTACAGGGTTAAATACAGAACTAAAAACCGATACGTAGAAATAATACCTTGCAGTGTCAGCTTGAAGCTGAATATAAGTGGATTGATTCTCGTAATCTCTTTGTGGTCTTTCCAAGTTCTCAAACAATAACGAATCAACTAAATTATTTTGCTTTAAATACTCAAAGCTTTCACCTTTTGCCCGAGTGGATTTATAAAGCGCTGCTGAAAGAGGTGATGGTAAATTCTCATAAGTAATTTTTGCCCTGCCCGAAGACTTAAAAGTGAACCATATTCCTTTACTATTAAATTTTGGAGAATCTATTTGTGTTTCGCAATTGATACCTGATGTTGCTGAAACTACCGGGTTGTTTTGATCAAGCACACCCATATCTATGGCGTGTCTTGCAAAATCATTGGGCGACTTATGAAACTCAGATACATTTATATAACCACCTGATGCATCTTTTTCAAGTATACAGATTAATGTATAGGTGCCCTTTGCCAGGCTGCAATAAGACTTTAATTGTTGTGCGAATTCTTCAACTACATTTTCGCTTGACTTACAAATGCCAGAATCTTTGCTTATGCTACCTTTAAGCAATTGCCAAGGACTATTTGGTCGTATTAAAACTTCGGATTTTTCGGCAAGTTCAAACTCATAATACAATACCGCTTCGGTCTTTTTATTAATGTGTGCATTGGTATTGTAAACATTGTAGTTGCCATTGTTATTCACTTTGTCTTTACAGGTAGTGGGTATTCCAAACTTAGAAACACCATTGTTTGGGTTCAAGTCCCATTTAAGTGGTTTTCCATAATTTATTTTTCCGCTCCAAGCTGCATGATAAAAATCTGATTTGCATGGGTAGCCGCCATTTTCATCATCTTCAATTGTGGTGGCCACTACAAAGTACTGTGCATTGTGGTTTTTAGGTGGGTTACACAAATCGTTGGGCTCCCTAAAGCTCATAATGGTATATGTACCTTTTGGTAGCTTTTTTAATTGTGTGGTTTTTGAGTCTTCGCTTTTTCCAATAAATGAGAAAACATCATTTTTTAATGTTTCCAATCCATTGGTGCAATCGCCAGAAAAAACGCGGTATTGATGATCAAAATCATTGGCAGGCCAAATTTTTAAATAAGCATCTATTGCAGTTGAAACGGTATTAAAACTAAAGTGTCCAATTAAGGTTTCTCCGTCTATTTCAATGGTATCTAATGGTCCATTCAGCCAATCTTCAGAAGTTTTTCGCTTCTCATAGTTTTTACCATAACCTAAGTTTACGATTTTGCTGCTAAAACTAGGATCTGAATAAAGTGATGGCCTGCCTTCATCGCCACTTTTACTAATTACAGTAATCTTGTTTCTAAGGTAAACGCCAGAATACACGTTTTTGTACTTGGCTCTTTCTTTATCGTTCTTAAAAAAGCCAGTAAAAACGGTGTAAGTTCCGGCCCCAAGGCATTCATAATAGCCTGAACTTAGAGTATAAGGGGTTTCACTGCAAAACCCGTCGCTGTATTCACCCTTAAAAAGCCAAGCCTTTACCCTGCGTACATTCCCATATTTTAATGCTGGGCCCGAGAATATAAACTCAACTTCAGCCCTGTTTTTTAGGGTAAAAGTGTACCAGATTCCAAAGTTTATGGTGTCAACAATAGGAGAGCCATTTTGTACATTAATAGTGTCAATTAGCAAATGCTGCTGTGTACTACATAAATGCTCTGTTCCATTTGAATTGCAGCTTACATATTCGCTCCACTCTATTGTTTCTGCTATATCATCAGCTACTATGATGCCCTTATCATTTGCCACATTTAGAGGGTTTGTGCCCAATGTTTCCTTACCCGCACTAATTTGTGGTGCCGTAAAACTTAATTCAGAGCCTTTGTTGTAAAGTACCTTTATTACATAATTGGTATTGGTTTTAAATGGCCCACCGCAGCTAAAAGTATCAATAAAGCTCTTATTGAATTTTTTAAAGTTAGCGTACTCTTTGGTTAGTACCCATGCGTTTGGATTATTTACAGTGCCTTCAAAATACTGAGCTACAAAGTCTTTTCCCTTAAAGCCAGTATTAAACCTATCTATTTTGTCTGGAGTTTTAAATGTGAAGTAGGTAGATTTTGTAAACCTTCCGAGCTTGTAGCTACCAAGTTCTTTTTTTGAACTTATTGAAAAACAAGTGTTATCAAAAAAGTATGAACTTTTGTCTGTTGCCTTTAGGGCGTTGCTTGCCGTGTTACCCTGTTTATTTGACGCTCCTATTTGAAGCTCAATAAAAATGGAATCTACTACATCTTTTCGAGCACAGACCTGAACAAAATAAGTTCCTGGATTTGCACATGAAAGCTTTATAGAACCAAACTGAGTAATTTGTGGAAATGGATCAGCATTAAAAGGTAAGTTATGATTAGGGTAATCATTGCTGTTACTTTTAAATACCACCATACCTACATTGTTGCTTGGAATGATAGTATCCTTTTGTCTTAACCGAATCTCAACATCCTTTTGAGTATTGATTTTAAACTTATACCAAACCGTTTTTTGGTTAAGTGCTAAAATGTTAAATGACTTAGAGAAGCTCTCTTGACGTTCTACTCCTTTGTTTATAAAGCTTGAAGGTTGACTTTCTACCAATGTGTCAATAAAGCCTTCATGTTTATCTAACAAGTTATAGGCATCTTTCCAATTATCGTTGTCTATTTGACCCAATAGTGGCAAACAAACCGCAATTGAAAAGAACAGCGCTAGTATCCTAATTTTCATGTAATTGCAAGATAGTAAAGGTAAATGGTTATTTGGTGCCTTTATGATTTTTGAAGAGTCTGATTGTGGCAAAACGAATTGCTCCCTGATAAAAAGAAAACCAAGTATTCACACTTCTTAATTGTATTTCAACTTCATTATTTGAACTTTTGACGCACTTAAGGTTTGTAATAACCGTTACATGCAACGATTTATGTTTTTACTCTTTTTTATAGCCATTTATTTGGTGCTTGATTACTATGCTTATCAGATAGTAAAGCACGCAACCGAAGCATATTCAGCTGGCCTTGCAAAAGGTCTTAGAATTACTTTTTGGGTTAGTTCCATTCTTATGATTATTGGTTTGGTGTTATTTGCTACAGGTGGATTTATGGCTGCTCCAAGATGGGTAAGGGCATTTTTTCAGGGTTTGACAATAATTGTAATTCTACCAAAATTACTTTTAGCGGTGTTTGCCTTGGTAGATGATTTAATTCGGTTGGGTAAATGGATTACTGGCCTATTTGAAAAATCCAAAAGTGAAACAAATAGCACCAGTAGTGGAATTACTAGAGGTGAGTTTATAGCACAGGCTGGAATGGTTGCGGCTTCAGTTCCTATTATTGGTGGAAGCTATGCCATATTGAGCGGCGCCCATGATTATAGGGTTAGACATAGAAAGGTACCTATTAAAAATCTTCCTAGTGGTTTTGATGGTTTAAAAGTGGCTCAATTGTCAGATATACATTCAGGTAGTTTTTGGAACAAACGTGCGGTGATGGGTGGGGTTGAAATGTTGAACAACGAAAAACCTGACATGATCTTTTTTACCGGCGATTTGGTAAACGACCGAGCCACTGAGATGAGAGAATATGGAAGTGTATTTGAGAAGTTAAAAGCTCCTATGGGCGTTTATTCTGTTCTTGGTAACCATGACTATGGCGATTATGTTCAATGGCAGTCAGCGGCCGCTAAAAAGCAAAATCTCAAAGATTTAATAGACATACAACGCAACATGGGTTGGAATCCCCTTCTTGACGAAAATGTAATATTTACAGAAGGTGGTGAAAAGCTCGCAATAATGGGTATTCAAAAT
Source organism: Bacteroidia bacterium (assembly GCA_049599535.1). Taxonomy (GTDB): domain Bacteria; phylum Bacteroidota; class Bacteroidia; order CAILMK01; family JACPUW01; genus JACPUW01. The sequence continues at coordinate 6,229 of JBMYOR010000031.1, forward strand.
TGGAGCGCCAAAGGCCGTTTTCCTAAATACGGAGACTTGAATAAGGCAAGGCTTGGAACCGAAGATGCTGCGGCTAAGATATTATTGAGCCACGATCCGAGCCATTGGCAAGAGCAAGTGGTGCCTGAGTATAAAGATGTGGATTTGATGCTCTCGGGCCATACGCATGGTGCTCAATTTGGAATTGAAACAGGGAATTTCCGTTGGAGCCCTGTAAAGCTCATGTATAAAGAGTGGGCCGACCTTTACAAAGAAGGTGATCAGCACCTTTATGTAAACCGTGGTTTTGGCTACTTGGGGTTTCCGGGTAGGCTGGGCATTTTGCCGGAGATTACCATATTGGAGTTGGTGAGGGCTTAGCAAGTTTTATTAGGCACTGGAGTGCCTGTTGTTGTTTTTGTTATGAAGCTAGAGCTTCAAAACGGCTCGTTAATATATCAGAATAAAAGAACGTAATTGCCAATTTATGGGAATCAAGCGGCTTTATTAACTGGATTTTATGTTTCAGCGCTATGCGCCTTTATAGCTTCTTTTTTGTGTGTTACAAATGTTTGGGTGCGCTGAACCTATTGAATGCTATTTCAGTTCAATAACGCTCGATTCCAAATCGAGTGTTGAATACGCTAGTAGTTGTATGAATCAATTATCCTTAATAAAAGCTTGTTTTCAAATCCATTGTTCAACAATGCTTTCCTAAGGTCTTCTAAACTTCCATTATTTCGTCCAACACTGTGTATTCTTAATACGTTTACCATGTTATATTCTGAGGCGGAACACTTATTCAAAAGCTCGTTTTTGAACTCTAGTGTTGATGTTATTTGTTTTGAAATATCTAAGTTAAAATGCATACTTGTTTTTACTTCTAAAAAACACCATAAATCCCATAGAATATCTTGTAAGTCATCTTCTTCAATGGCTTCATTCCTTGATATTTCTTTTTCAATTAAGGGTGCGAAAAAGTCTAGGTCTAGGATTTTATAAATTCTAACCAAATGGGTAATTTGCCTAAAGCCAAATGTCTTAATTTCATCATTTTCAGAAACAAGATGAGTTTTTAGAAGATACTCAGATTTAGCATAATCACCTAAACCAAAAAGTGTGTACATGGTACCATCAACTATGTCATTATACCTATTTGAACTTAAAAGTTTGAATACTTTCTTTTCATCATATTGATAGTAGTCTTTGTAAATCATTTGCGTAAAACTAAAAAAGCCACCTTTCGGTGGCTTTTAATATTCTTTTACTACTTGCCTTATTTAAGCGTTCGTTTAACTTCTACCAATTCATAGGCTTCAATAATATCGCCTTCGGCAATATCATTATAATTAGCCAATTGAATACCGCATTCGTAACCTTTAGCTACTTCTTTTACATCATCTTTAAAGCGTTTAAGAGCACCAATTTCGCCAGTGTATCTTACTACTCCATCTCTAATGATTCTAACTTTACTGTTTCTGTTAACTTTTCCGGTAAGTACCATACAACCTGCAATGGTGCCAACTTTAGAGATTTTAAAGGTTTCTCTAATTTCTACATTAGCTACTACTTTCTCTTCAGTAGTCGGTTCAAGCATACCTTCCATGGCTGATTTCAGCTCTTCAATTGCATCGTAGATAATTGAGTAAAGTCTAATATCAATTTGCTCTTTATCTGCTAGCATTTTAGCATTTTGCGAAGGTCTAACTTGGAAACCGATAATTACCGCATCAGATGCCGAAGCTAGCAATACATCAGATTCTGAAATCTGACCTACCGCTTTATGAATTACCTGTACTTGAATTTCTTCGGTAGTAAGTTTCAATAACGAATCTGATAGTGCTTCAACTGAACCATCCACATCACCTTTTACAATAACCTTAAGCTCTTTAAAGTTACCAACGGCAATACGTCTTCCAATTTCATCAAGGGTAATATGCTTGTGAGCTCTAATACCTTGCTCGCGAATCAGCTGCATTCGTTCTACAGCAATTGATTTGGCTTCTTGCTCTGTTTTTGTTGAATAAAAGCTATCTCCTGAAGTTGGAGCTCCATCAAAACCAAGAATTTGAACTGGCGTTGAAGGCCCTGCTTCTTTGATTCGCCTACCACGTTCGTTGGTCATAGCTTTTACCTTACCATAGTGTGCACCAGCCAATATATTATCTCCAATTCTTAACGTACCGCCTTGTACTAATACGGTAGAAACAATACCTCTACCTCTATCAAGTGTGGCTTCAACCACAGTACCTACTGCACGTTTTTCGGCATCGGCTTTTAGTTCAAGTAGCTCAGCTTGTAGCAATACTTTTTCAAGTAGTTCTTCAACATTTAAACCTGTTTTTGCTGAAATATCTTGAGATTGGTACTCGCCACCCCATTCTTCAACCAATAGGTTCATATCACCCAATTGTTGTTTAATCTGATCGGGGTTCGAAGCTTCTCTATCAACCTTGTTAATTGCAAATATCATAGGTACGTTGGCTGCCTGGGCATGTGCAATTGCTTCTTTTGTTTGAGGCATTACACGATCATCAGCCGCTACTACAATAATTACTATATCGGTTACCTGAGCACCCCTTGCACGCATGGCTGTAAATGCTTCGTGACCCGGAGTATCTAAGAAAGTTATTTTCTTTCCGTCTTTTAACTCAACTTCATAGGCTCCAATGTGCTGTGTAATACCACCGGCTTCGCCACCTATTACGTTGGTATTTCTAATAAAGTCGAGCAACGATGTTTTACCATGATCTACGTGACCCATTATGGTTACTACAGGAGGTCTCTCTTCTAGTCTGCTTTCATCATCAGGTTCTTCTAATGATGGCTCGTCCATCTCAACTTCTTTAAACTTAACATCGTAGCCGAATTCTTCAGCAACTAGGGTTATGGTTTCAGCATCAATACGTTGGTTTATCGAAACCATCATACCCAATGCCATACAGGCCATAATTACCTCATTAACATTTTTATCCATTAAGCTAGCCAATTCACTAGCTGTAATAAACTCAGTTACCTCAAGCACCATGCTCGATGCTTCAGATGCTAACTCTTGCTCGGCTGCTCTTTGCTTAAGAATTTCTTTCTTTCTTTTCTTAAGTTTAGTTTTTGCGCCTTTTCCGTCCTTATTAGTTAACCTATTAAGGGTTTCCTTAATTTGGTTTTGTATTTGTTTCTCATCAACAGGAGCTTTTTCATCTCTTCTGCCTCTTGTTCTTTTTCTATTGTTTTGATTTGGACCTCCTGGACCACGGTTAGGGCCACCTGGACCACCAGAACCACGATTTGGACCGCCACCACCTGGGCCACCTGAACCACGATTTGGACCACCTTGACCACCACGGCCTCTGTTTTCTCCAAATCTTTGCTGATTTTCTCTATTTGCCTTATTTAGTTTATCTCTATCATCAGTAGATGATACTGCCTTTGATGCCGTAATTCTTTTTCGCTTTCTCTTTTTCTTATCGGCTTCTTGCTTTGGATCTGGCTTTTTCTTTTTAGGCTCAAATTGCTTAAGATCTACCTTACCTTTTACCGAAAGTCCTTTAAGAGCTACTCGTTTATCTTCCCATTTATGATCAGAACCATCAGGTTTTTCTCCTTCAGTCCTTGGTTTCCCTTCTGCACTTTCTGTTTCTGGATTTTTATTCTCAGGCTTTTGATCTTCTGTTTTTACAGCTGCAGCATCTGCTTGACTCTCTTCTTTTTGCTGTTTTGGTTGCTGCTCTTTAGGTTTCGATTCTTCTTTAGTTTTGGCTTCAGGTTTTACTTCTGTTGTCTTAGAATCAACTTTTTTAGTTTTTTGAGATGGTTTATGTTTTTTCTTAGACTTATCTTCTATCTCAATTTTACCTAATACTTTTAAACCTCCTTTCTTCTCAACTTCTTCCTTATGTAGATCTTCTACAGCTTTAGGTTTTGGTTGTTCAAGCTTTGGTTCTTCTGGTTTTGGAGTAGGTTTTTCAAGTTTAGGCTCAGCAGCTTTTGGAGCTTCTTCAACCTTTTCTACCACTTTTTCAACTGGTTTCTCAGGTTTTAGATCTTCTGCTTTTTCTACAGGTTTCTCTTCAATCTTAGTTTCAGCAACTTTTGGAGCTTCTTTAACCTTTGGTTCAGCAGGTTTTTCCTCTTTTACTTCAGGTGTTGCGTCTATTACTTCTTCAGCCTTTTCTATTGGTTTTGGTTTTGGCTCCTCTTTTACAACGGGTGCCTCAACCTTTGGCTCAACAGGTTTTTCTTCAACCTTTTCTACCACTTTTTCAGCTGGCTTCTCAGGTTTTGGAACTTCTGCTTTTTCAATATCGGTTTTAGGTTGTTCAACCTTTGATTCTTCTTCTTTAGGAGCTTCAACCTTTTTATCGGCTGATTTTGAAACCACATTAGATTTTACTACAACTTCTTCTTCAGCAGAATCCTTAATGAATTTCTTTTCAGATTTAGGAGCCGGCGTGGCTTCTTTACCAAAAAGTTCAGCCCTATCTTTTTCAGCCTGAGCTAAGGCTTGCTCCTTTTTCTGTTTGATTAGCATGTCTGGTTGGAATTTCTCCAACAACATTTCATGCTGATCGGGCGCTATTTTAGTATTAGGGTTAGCTGCTACTTTAACGCCTTTAGTTGATAAAAACTCAACAATGGTAGATATACCCACGTTGAGCGTACGTGCCACTTTTGATAGTCTTATGGCTTTTCCTGCTGTCATATATTGTAGTTACTCCTTACCTTTCTTTTTATTCGAACTCCGAACTTAAGATTTTTAACACTTCTAAAACAGTTTCTTCTTCAAGTTCTGTTCTTCTTACCAATTCACTTTGATCTAATTGTAAAACACTTTTTGCGGTATCAAGACCAATAGTTTTCAATTCATCAATGATCCAATTATCAATTTCATCTGCAAACTCATCAAGATCAATATCGTATTCTTCTTGTTCGCTTTCGCTTTCACGGAATACATCAATCTCAAAACCAGTAAGTTTGGCGGCTAATTTAATGTTTAGTCCACCCTTACCAATAGCCAACGATACTTGATCAGGTTTTAAATAAACAGCTACTTTATCATCATCTTCATCAATATCCATCGATGAGATTTTTGCCGGACTCAAAGCCCTTGAGATGTATAAGTTTACATTGGTAGTATAGTTAATAACATCAATATTTTCGTTTCGCAACTCGCGAACTATACCATGTATTCTACTACCTTTCATTCCAACACAAGCTCCTACCGGATCTATTCTATCATCAAATGATTCAACAGCCACTTTGGCTCTTTCACCAGGTTCTCTTACTATTTTTCTAATACTTATTAATCCATCGGCAATTTCAGGTACTTCAAGTTCAAAAAGTCTTTCTAAAAATGCTGGTGCTGTTCTTGATAGAATGATTTGTGGGTTGTTATTTTTTATATCAACTCTATGTACAACTGCTCTAACTGTATCGCCTTTCTTAAAATAATCTGATGGAATTTGCTCTGATTTTGGTAAAATCAACTCATTTCCATCATCATCAAGAATCAAAATTTCTCTTTTCCAAACTTGATATACTTCACCTACTACAATTTCTCCAACTCGGTCTTTATACTTTTTAATTACATCTTCTTTTTGTAATTCAAGTAATTTACCAATTAGTGTTTGTCGGGCGGTGATTACTGCTCTTCTTCCGAATGCTGATAAAGGCACTTCTTCAGAAAAATCTTCTCCTATTTCAAAATCTTCATCGTGCTGCTGGGCTTCAGTTATTCCTATCTGAAAATTAGGATCTTCTATTTCTTCGTTGGGTACAATTTCTCGGTTTCTCCAAATCTCAAGGTCACCTTTTTCGGCATTAATAATGATATCAAAATTTGAATCATCGCCGTGGTTCTTTTTTAGAATTCCTCTGAATACTTCTTCAAGTATTCTCATCATTGTTACCCTATCTACGTTTTTAAACTCTTTAAAGTCTGAAAACGATTCAATTAGATCAAAGCTATTCATTGCTAGATTCTTAAAATTCTATTTCTACTTTTACTGAATTAATCTCTGTTTTGCTAAACCATTTTAAAGCTTTGTTTTCAGTAATACAAAGTCTTTTATCATCAACTGCAATTAATCGTCCTGAAAATAAATTAAGCTCAATATCCTTGAGTTTAATTAATCTTCCAACATTTGATTTAAGTTGATTAGTTGTATTGATATCAGCTCCTACACCGGCTGAAGTTACTTCAATATCAAATTCTCCTATTGTTTCGTCTTCTTCAGCAAGCCTGTTAATATGCCTTGCCAGTCTGCTACATAACCTTATATCAACCCCATTATAACCGTCTAAGATTACCTTAATACGGTCATTCTTCTCCTGAACTTCAACTAAGAAACATGATGTGTCTTCTAGAAATTCATTGGCTATTTTAGCTAATTTCAGTTGCATTAAACAATAAAAATAGGGAGCTCCGCTCCCTATTTGGCTGCAAATATATGCTATTTCGTTATTTGAAAACTAAATCTATCTAATCAAGGTTACAGTACCTGTAAACTCGTAGTCTCTGCCGTCTTCATTTGTGGCTTTTACTACGTATAAATATACATCTGGCATACAGTTTACTCCTTGGCTTGTACCATCCCAAGATTCTTCTACATCATCACTCTCCCACATCATTTGTCCCCAGCGGTTAAATACTCTTACTGAGTAGTCGCTAACACTGCTTACTATTGGTTTAAAGGTTTCGTTTTTAGCTACACCTTTATTATCTGGGGTAAATGCATTTGGTATATGAATTACAATTTCTGGTTTAACACGTACCATTCTTACCATGGTATCGGTACACTCTTTTATGCTATTACCTATTTGGTGGTA
>JBMYOR010000032.1:0-12957 GCA_049599535.1 Bacteroidia bacterium
CTTTGCCGCTTGAATCTTTACCACTACCAAGGCTCATTTCGGCAATACCCGCAAGGTCTGCATCATTGGCAATATGAAACTTGAGCCCATTACAGTATTCTGAGAAAAATTTTTCTAAAGGAACATCAACCCAAAATTCGCCTAGATTACCTGCAGATTTACATTGTCCATCAATTACCACTGTAGGAAAACTGCAGCCAATTTCGCCATCCCAGTTAAAATAATTTACCATTTCAGAAATTACGTTCGCCACTGCGCTAGGTGCTGCGGGTTTAGGGGTTTCAATGCGGTGTCGTTCGGTTAAAAGTTCACCAGTATGTGTATTTACAATGGCTCCTTTAATTCCAGATCCACCAATATCAATTCCTAAAATGCTCATTTAATTAATTCTGCTGTGGCAAATGTGCTACATTTTACTTAAATCAAAAAAGAAGAGCCCTGACTTAATTGCCAGGGCTCTTCAATGTAAGTAGATTTAGAAGTTACTTTTTAATAAGCCATAGTGAAGGATCGATTGCATTTTGCAGTTTACGCAATTCTGATCGGCCTTCGGCTGCATCAAGGGTGCTAAATACAGCTACCCTGTATAATCCTCGGTCTTTATCAAGTAGTACTTTGGCATTTGGGTGCCCTTTGTTAATAAGGTCATCCCTTAAGCTAACAGCATTATCTAGTACTCCAAACGATCCAGCAATTACATGGTAGTATTTGTTGTCGTTGTCAAGTATTTCAAGTCTTAAACCTTGTTCTTCTTTGTATTGTACGTCAACTGAGCGTTTTATTACGGGCTCTTTTTTAGCAGTCTCAGTTTCTTCTACTTCTTTCTCTTCGAGTTTCTTAACATCTTTAATGTATTTATTACCCTCAAGTACCCAAATATTAGGGTCATTAAGTTGTGCTCGCATTTTCTTCTTGTTTTTATCGGCGGCCAGTGAGTCCAAATCTTTGTAAAGCGTAACTCTATAAAAACCGCGTTTGGTATGCTCAATTATATTGGCATCAATTCCTTGATTGCGTAATTTATCTCTAAAGTTTAAGGCATTTGAAAAGTTGCCGAAAGATCCTGCCACAACATAATTATACGGATTAGACTCATCATACTTCTCAATTTCTTCGCCTCCAACAGTGGTTTTACTTACTTCTACTTCTTCTTTTTCAGCTGCAATGCGTTTTGCTTCTTCATCTGCTTTACGTTTTGCTTCTTCTTGCTCAGCCTTACGTTTAGCATCTTCTTCGGCTTTTCTCTTGGCCGCTTCATCCGCTTTACGTTTTGCTTCAGCAGCAGCTTTTTGCTTTGCTTCTTCAGCTTTTAGGCGTTCGTTTTCTTCAAGCTTTGCCATTTCTGATGCCTGAATTCTATCAATTTCATCAATTTGATCAGATGGATATGCTTCGTCTGGTTTTATAGCTAGGGCTTCGTTATAAAGTCGTTTGGCAGTGTTGAGTTCATTAGCGGCAAAGGCTTCGTCAGCTTTTCTAATGGCGGCGGTGTAGTTGTCTGTTGTTGGGGCAATAGCGCTATCTGCGCCTACTGTCTCTGTAATAGGACTATCTACTGCAACTATTGGTGAGTCAACTTCTACAATCGGAGAATCAATTTCTACAATTGGAGAGTCAATATAAAGCGAGTCGTTAACCACTAGCATTGTGGTATCGGGCATTTGATCCTTGTTTCTAAGCGTATATTTAATTGTTATCTCATGGCTAGGTCCACCAAAATAATTTATTGGTGTTGCATGGTGGTCATAAGAATAGCCAACATCTAGCATTTCTTTAACCTTTACGCCAACTGAGCCCACAAAGGTGTATGGGGCTCGGTAAGATGCGCCAAACCAAATAAAATCTTTGTACAAAAACCTTGCGTTTAAATCGGCTTGCGGCGAGTTGCCATAAGCGTACTTAATTAAAAATGAAGGTTCAAAATTCCAAACACTATCAACTAATGGAATTTTAAAGCCCGTGAGCCAATAAAAATGGCGTGCATTGCCAAAAATAGCTCCATCGCTGTCACCAAAACTATTGTTGGTCTGAATCAGGTTCATGGTGCTAAAACCAGTATAAAAGTTGGTGGTTGAAAACGTAACACCCGCATTAGCGTCAAATGAACTGGCACTTGTTCTATCACCCAGTAAAACGGGATCATTTGTGTCAAACTCTTCATCATTTAACATAGTAAAGTCAATACCAGTATTCCAAAAATTGGCGCCAAGGCCAAATGATATATTTATATCATCTTGTAATCGTATATGGTAAGCGTATGAAGCCTGTAGCGTTGTTCTGCGTTGCGGGCCAATGGTGCTATTCATTAAGTAGCCGCCTATTCCAAATTTTTGCTCTTTAAATGGCATTTCAAAACTTATCATTTGAGATTGAGGGCCATTGTCAAATCCGATTAAATCTTGCCTGTAAGCTAATAGGGCCGATAAATTGCCATCAACACCCGCTAATGATGGGTTTAGAATGTAATTGTTAAGATAATATTGACTAATTAATGGATTTTGTGCTTTGGCGCTAAATCCAATAAGAAGTAAAAATATAGGGAGGAGTTTTAGTAATCTCATTGCTAGTTTCTTGATCTTAGTATTGTTACAGTGCCTTTAGATTCAACCCATTCACTTTCAATATTTACCCGAATTACATATAGATAAGTATCTTCAGCTACATTTTGTCCGTTGTAGGTTCCGTCCCAAGTATTATCGTAATTGTCTCGTCTAAATACTACATCACCCCATTTATTAATTATAATCAATTCATTATCGTAGCGTTTTATGTCTTTCACTACAAATCGATCATTAATTCCATCACCATTTGGTGAGAAAAACTTTGGCGCAATTACATAGGGCTCGCCACAGCGTTGAGTGTTTACATTTATATATAGGGTATCGCTTTCGCATGTGCCATCATTACCAACTACCTTGTAAATAAAGGTTTTATTGGGCTCTTCAAGGTTTACAATAATTTTATCACCCGATTCGCCAGTGTTCCACCAATAATTGTCAGTACCTGATACAGATAATGTTGAGTTGGTTTCTACACAAATTGTAGTATCGGAGCTTGTAGTTTGAATAATAGGTGCAGGGTTTACCGTAATAGTAACCATATCTTCTCCTGAGCACGAACCATTTGCCGTAAGTTTTAATGTGTATGTTGTAGTTACAGCTGGGGTGGCAATAGGAGTGGCGCTAAATGGATCGTCTAGGGTTTCTTCATTATCCCAGTCAAATACGCCAGAGCCACTTGCATTTAATTGAGTTGATTCACCTTCGCAAATGGTTATATCAGGGCCGGCGTCTACACTAACACTTTTTACAACATTTACATATACTGTATCATAATCAGGGCATGCATTTAGTCCTTCGGTTTCAACCACGAACATTGTGGTATCTCTTACATATGCTACCGGGTTTTCAATATCATCAACATTTACGCTATCAGATGGAGTCCATTTATAAAAAAGGCCTCCGCTTGCATTAAGTTTTATAGAATCACCTAAACAAATTGTGGTGTCGTTAAACCCAACCTGACCATCAGTAATTTGAAGTAGATCAATGTAAACTGAATCTTTTCCGGGGCATAAATCACCTGATGAGAAAGTCTCTACATAAATCATAGTGCTTTCGGTAGGGGTGCACACAGGGCTCGAAACATTGTCTTGCGAAAGAATATTTGCGGGCAACCAATTAAAGAATGTACCTCCCGCAGCTTCTAATTGTAAACTTTCGCCCAAACAAATGGCTGTATCATTGCCAGATGGAATGGTTATTTTAGCAGGGCGCGGAATTCCAAAATCAATAAACACTTGATCTTTTGCAGTACAGCTGCCTGTTTTTACTTCAACTTCAAAAGTTTGAGCTTTGGTGGCATTTAAAAAAGGGTTGTAAATGTCATATTTTGATAAAATATCCTGACCACTTGTTGTGGCGCTCCAAGTGTACTCGGCCCCGCCACTGGCATCAAGTCTAATTGAAGTACCTTGGCAGGCTATGGTATCAGCTCCGGCATTACCAATTACTAGCGGAAAATCAATTGTAAGTTTAGGTCGGTATTGTGCATCGTCATAATCACTGCTGCAAAAATGAACCTGTCGTTCAATGGTTTCATCAACTAATGCAATTCTAAATCCAAAATTACTGTCAGGATACTCTAACCAAAAACTTACCATCTCGCTCATATCAACACTTACATCTGATGTAGAACTGGTGGTGGCAGGTACCAAAATTCTATTTTTACTTATAGTCGTGTCTTCAGCTACTTCTGGCATTCTTAAATTAAACGATGAAGCCGGAAACATCCACCTAATGGTATCATCTTTCCAAGGTTTTACAATTCGCTCAATATAAAATGAATTATTGCCAGGATTTAGGTGCTCATCGCCTGATTGTGCGTTTCTGAAATAATACAAATCAAGCGTGGCTGAATTTGGCAATGCCGTTTGGTCTAAAGCACCAAATTGAGAGAGATCAAATTTAACAAATGACCTCATGGTTCTCTTTACTCCTCCAAGTTGTTTGGCCGAAGCGTAAATGTGTTTTGTGTTTTTTTGGTTTGAAGTGTCACAAGGAACGAATTTTAGATTGCAAACAGGGTATCGATGACAAACGGCATCAATTCCTTCACTAGGGCCAGGCTGCGTTACATAAACGCATTGAGCCTTACCTGAAAAGGTAAAAACAGTTAGCAAGCAAAAAAGTAGTGGGAGTGTTTTTTGCATCATAGCATTATTAAAAAATTATGTATTTATCTGTAAACGAAAACAAATGTCAATATTATGACTTTTATTGCATTCAATTGGTTGCTTATTATCATGTATATGGGGTGAGTTAGCTTTTTTGTAAAATTTTGAGGCGTAAATACAAGTTTTAAAGAATTTATTCTTTGAACCTTATTATAATACCTTTGTTGTTTGAAATGATTCTAAATAAGGATTGACTCAGAAAATTGGAACATGAGCAAAGACGATAAAATCTTAGAAGAGGTAACGTCCTCAGAATATAAATATGGCTTTACCACCGATATTGAGCAAGAGTTTGCTCCTGTAGGCCTAGATGAAAGTACAATTAGGTTTATTTCGGCCAAAAAAAATGAGCCCGAATGGATGCTTAATTGGCGCCTTGAAGCCTTTAAAAAGTGGCAGGAAATGAGAGAACCTGAGTGGCCAAACGTTAAATATCCAAAAATTGATTACCAATCAATTTCGTACTACGCAGCTCCAAAGCCAAAAAAGAAACTCAATTCGCTTGATGAAGTTGATCCAGAATTATTAGACACTTTTAATAAGCTTGGAATTCCGCTCGACGAGCAGAAAGTTTTAGCAGGTGTTGCAGTTGATGCAGTTATTGATTCTGTGTCAGTAAAAACTACTTATAAAGAAAAGCTCGCTGAAGCAGGTGTAATTTTTTGTTCAATAAGCGAAGCAGTTCAAAACCATCCTGATCTTATTAAAAAGTACTTAGGTATGGTGGTACCAACTAATGATAATTTTTTTGCATCACTGAACTCTGCCGTTTTTAGCGATGGTTCTTTTGTATACATTCCAAAGAATACACGCTGCCCTATGGAGCTGAGTACATACTTTAGAATCAATGCGCAAAACACAGGTCAATTTGAGAGAACGCTGATAGTTGCAGATGAAGGTTCTTATGTAAGCTACCTTGAAGGTTGTACTGCCCCAATGAGAGACGAAAACCAATTGCATGCTGCCGTAGTTGAGTTGGTAGCTTTAGGTGATGCTGAAATTAAATACAGTACGGTGCAAAACTGGTATCCTGGCGATAAAGAGGGTAAAGGTGGTATTTACAACTTTGTAACAAAGCGTGGTGTTTGTAAAGGTGCCAATTCAAAAATATCATGGACTCAAGTAGAAACAGGATCAGCGGTAACTTGGAAATACCCATCTGTTTTACTTACAGGCGATAATTCAATTGGAGAGTTTTATTCAGTTGCCGTAACCAATAATCACCAGCAAGCCGATACGGGTACTAAAATGTATCATATTGGTAAAAACACTAAAAGTAGAATCGTATCGAAAGGTATTTCGGCTGGTGTAAGTCAAAATTCGTATCGCGGATTGGTAAAAGTGATGAACCGAGCTGAAAACGCAAAGAACTTTTCTCAGTGCGATTCATTATTAATTGGAGATAGATGTGGGGCACATACATTTCCGTACATTGAGATTGACAATAAAACCGCCAACGTAGAACATGAAGCCACAACTTCAAAAATTGGAGAAGACATTATGTTTTATTGCCAACAAAGGGGCTTAGACCCTGAAGAAGCAACTGCAATGATTGTAAACGGTTTTAGTAGAGAAGTGTTAGATAAACTGCCCATGGAATTTGCAGTTGAGGCCAAAAAGTTATTGGCCATTAGTTTAGAAGGAAGCGTAGGTTAATCAGAAAATATAATTTAGAACAAAATCATCATGTTAAGCATAAAAAACTTACACGCATCGGTTGAAGGAAACGAAATCCTAAAAGGAATTAACCTTGAAGTAAAGCCGGGCGAAATACACGCCATAATGGGACCAAATGGTTCAGGTAAAAGTACCCTAGCCTCAGTTTTGGCCGGTAGAGAAGATTACGACATCTCTCAAGGATCTGTTGATTTTGACGGAACCGATTTGTTGGATATTGAACCAGAAGAAAGGTCAAGAGAAGGATTGTTTTTGGCTTTTCAATACCCAGTTGAAATACCAGGCGTAAGTAATACCAATTTTATGAAAGCTTGTATTAACGCCAAACGTAAGCATCATGGCTTAGATCCAATTAAGCCACACGATTTTTTGAAAATGATAAAGGAAAAAGCAGCATTAGTTGATCTTGATCCTAAATTTTTGCATCGTTCGGTAAACGAAGGTTTTTCAGGTGGTGAGAAAAAACGTAACGAAATTTTTCAAATGGCCATGCTTGAGCCTAAGCTTGGGATTTTAGATGAGACTGATTCAGGCCTTGATATAGATGCACTCAAAGTGGTTTCGAAAGGTGTGAATGCACTAAAAAACGAGAATAATGCCTTTGTTGTAATTACGCATTATCAAAGACTCCTTAACTATATTGTACCTGATTTTGTACACGTGTTGTATAAAGGTAGAATTGTAAAAAGTGGCGACAAAACTTTGGCTCATGAGCTTGAAGAAAAAGGTTACGACTGGATTAAGGAAGAATTGACTTTAGCTTAAAAACTGCGCTAAATGAATCCAAAAGAATATAAAGAACAGTTGATTGGCCAATATGCCGACTTTAGGTCAGCACAAAATGGTCATTCAAAAACTGACTTTCATAATAATGGTGAGCAGCTTTTAGCAAAGCTCAAGGGAATGGATTTTCCAACCAAAAGACACGAAGAGTGGAAATACACTACCCTTGATCGTGTGTTGAAAAAGTCTCCTAAAATTGCTTCAGCAGGGGCAGATGTTACTGCTGAATGGCTTCAAGACTATGCAATTGAAGGATTAGAAACTACCACCATTGTTTTAGTAAACGGAAAGTTAATCAGCAACAATGAGCTACCTACAGAAGTTACGCTTGATGCTTTTACAAAAGGCAGTAATGATGTAGTAGCCCCTACAGATACCGATGATATTTTTGAAAATATCAATAGGGCATTTTCGGTAGACAGTATAAAAATTACCGTAAAAGCCAATGCTGTAATTGAGAAGCCAATTACAATTATAAATGTATTGGATGCTGAAGCCGATGCTGTATTTGCTCAAAGAAATATTGAGTTAAGTATTGGCACAAGTGCACAGGTTACTTTTATCGAAAGACAAATTACCAAGGGAATTAATACCTCACTGGCCAATGGATTAACCAACGTAAAGGTTGAGAAAAATGCCAATGTGCATCATATTGTATTGCAAAATGATGTTGAGTATGCATCGCAGGTTAACAGAATTTACGTGAGCCAAAACAGAGATTCGGTTTACAGTAACTACTGTTTTTCATTATCAGGAGAAATTGTTAGAAACAACTTACATATTTCGCTTGACGATGAAAATACCATAGGTAACATGTACGGTTTGTATTTACTCGATGGAAAAGAGCATGTAGACAATCATTCGGTGGTTGATCATCGTTTTCCTAATTGTGAGAGCAATGAGTTGTACAAAGGCGTGCTTAATGGTAATTCAGTAGGTGTTTTTAACGGTAAAATCTTTGTAAGAGAAGATGCTCAGAAAACCAATGCATACCAACAAAATAGGAATCTTTTAATTTCTGACAACGCTACCATTAATACAAAACCTCAATTAGAGATTTGGGCCGATGATGTAAAATGTAGCCACGGTTGTACTGTGGGTCAGCTTGACGACGAGCAACTATTTTACTTGCGTTCTCGCGGAATTGATACTGAAACATCTCGCGCATTAATGGTTTATGCTTTTGCAAGTGAAATTGTAGAAAAGCTACCAATTGATGTTTTGAAAAAATATTTATTCAAAAAAATAAGCCAAAAATTAGCATTTGAGCTTGCCTAATTCTAGTACCATAAAGCAATTTGACGTAGCTCAGATTAGAGCACAGTTTCCGATTCTTAATCGCAAGGTTAAGAGTAAGCAGCTCGTTTATTTCGATAATGCGGCTACAACCCAAAAACCCCAAGTGGTTTTAGATTCCATTGCCAAGTACTATCAAAATACCAATGCCAATGTGCATCGCGGTATTCACACCCTTAGCGAAGAAGGTACTTTGGCCATGGAAGGCAGTAGAGATTTTATTGCCGAGTACATAAGTGCTAAACGAACTGAAGTAATTTTTACTAAAGGCACTACTGAAGGAATCAACTTAGTAGCTAGCTCGCTTGGATTGTATCATTTTGCCAAGGGTGATGAAATTTTGATAAGCACAATGGAGCACCATGCCAATATTGTGCCCTGGCAAATACTTTGTGAGCGGCTGGGTCTTAACCTAAAGGTTATTGAAATTAACGAGAAAGGAGAGCTAGATTTAGAGTCATTCAGGTCACAGCTGTCTAACAAAACCAAGTTAGTTTCATTAGTACATACATCTAATGCATTGGGAACCATTAACCCGGTAAAAACGGTAATTAACGAAGCCCACAATGCCGGTGCATTGGTACTTATAGATGGCGCACAAGCAATGGGTCACGGAAAAGTTGACGTGAAGGATCTTGATTGTGATTTCTTTGTTTTTTCATCGCATAAACTATTTGGTCCTACCGGAGTTGGTATTCTTTATGGCAAAGAAGCCATACTTGAGCAAATGCCACCTTACCAAAGTGGTGGTGAAATGATTGCTGAAGTAAGTTTTGAGAAAACTACTTTTAACGAGTTACCCTACAAGTTTGAAGCAGGTACTCCGCACATTGAAGGAAACATTGTATTGGCCGATGCCATGAAATGGTTTAGTGCTTTAGATCATGATCAAGTTTTTGAACATGAAACTGCATTATTGAATAGTGCAACTGAGCAATTAAAGGCCATTGACGGTGTAAGAATAATCGGTGAAGCAGATAATAAAACTTCAGTTGTGTCCTTTGTGGTTGATGGTGTTCATCACCAAGATTTAGCCATGTTTTTAGATACACACGGCATTGCGGTAAGAACAGGCCACCATTGTACGCAACCTTTGATGCAAAGATTTGGAATTTCAGGAACTACAAGAGCTTCATTTAGCGTTTATAACACCATTGATGAGGTAGATTACTTTATTGAAAAGTTGAATAAAACCATTGGTGTTTTGCGGTAACTGTTGAACTTGAAAATAATTTTAAGTAACTCAAAACTAGAAACTTTAAACTTTGAACAAAAAAAATTGAACTCAACAGAAGAAATACAAGAATCGATAATTGAAGAGTTTTCATTCTTTGAAGATTGGGCAGAGAAATACGAATACATAATTGATTGTGGCAAAAGCCAGGGCAAGCTTGAAGAAAAATATAAAATTGAAGAAAACAAGGTAACCGGCTGTCAAAGTCATGTTTGGCTACATGCCGATTATAAAGATGGTAAAATTCATTTTGATGTAGAAAGTGAAGCGCTAATAGTAAAAGGCTTAGCTGCACTTTTAATTAGATTATTTAGCGATAGAACACCTGACGAAATTTTAGCAACGCAACCCCATTTTATTGATGCTATTGGCATGAAATCGCATTTGTCGCCTACGCGCTCAAATGGATTGGCCTCAATGGTGAAACATATAAAAACGTATGCTGTTGCGTATAAATCTAAATCCTTGGCATAAAAAGAGTATGGAAAACCAAGAACAAAAGGAAAAAGCGCCTATTACCGAAGCGCAATTGCGCGAAAGAGTTATAGATGAATTACATACGGTATTTGATCCTGAAATACCAGTAGATATTTACGAGTTAGGCTTGATTTACAAAGTTGAAGTTATGCCTATAAACAATGTAATGATTGAAATGACTTTGACTTCGCCTATGTGTCCAGTTGCTGAAACAATGCCACAAGAAGTTAAAGATAAGGTAGCTGCAATTGCTGAAGTTAACGATGCGCAAGTAGAAGTTGTATTTGACCCGCCATGGGATCAAAGCATGATGAGCGAAGCCGCCCAATTGGAGCTAGGTTTCATGTAATAAAAAAATGATTAAAACTATAATTTTTAAACCTTTAACCTTTAAACAAGAATGTATCCAGCACAAATAGTATTACCAATGAAAGCCGAGCTAACCGACGCTGGCTTTGAAGACATTACAACTGAAGCAGGTGTAATTGATGCCATTGAAAACACAGAAGGAACTGTTCTTTTTGTAGTAAACTCAGTATGTGGTTGCGCAGCCGGTATGGCTCGTCCGGGAGTAAAAGCATCTTTACAAGCCAACAAAACCCCTGATAAACTTTGTACAGTGTTCGCAGGATTTGATACCGATGCAGTAAAGAAAGTACGCGAGTACTTAATGCCTTACCCACCGTCATCTCCATCAATAGCATTATTCAAAAATGGCGAATTGGTGCATATGATTGAGCGTCATAACATTGAAGGACACGCCGCAATGGCTATCGCTCAAAATTTAGCTGCTGCTTACGATGAGCATTGCTAAATAATTGAATAAAATTCATTTTAAAAATCGGCCTTTGGGTCGGTTTTTTTACTTTTAATATAATTTTTTGAAAATGACTATAGAAGCATTAAAAATTAGCTTGATAAAGCAAATCGCTAATATTGAAGATGAAGCAATTTTGATTCAGCTTTCAGTTGATGTAAATGATCTACTAAATAAAAAGGTTTATCCAGCATATATTGAAGAATCTTTAGAAATTTCATTGAATCAAGCACGCGATGGCAATGTGGTAGACCACGGTGCTGCTGTGAAAAAACTAAGGAGTTGGAAGTAAATTGGACGCCTAAAGCTATTGAAAGTTTTAATCAAGTAATTGAGTACTTAGAGGAAAGTTGGACACAAAAGGAAGTCGATAACTTTATTGAAAAGACTAAAGAGCAGATTGAAAGAATTAAAATTGGAAAACTTAAATTTAGGTAGTTACGAGAACCCAATGTTTATGAAGTATTGGTTACCAAGCAGAATTTAATGATTTTAAAAGTTGATACGACTAGGGCTACGATTTTGCTGTTTTTTGATACAAGGTAAAATCCTGAAAAGAAAATACGGAAGGATTAGTAATTGAATATCTTTTAAACTAGGTGCTTCTCTCTTATTACGCTAACATTATTTACCCCTACTTTTGCACGGCCAAAAAACAAGCCATTATTTAAACATTGTTTAATATAGCTTGTTTTGGTGTTTAAAGTTGATAGTTAAACATTTACACATGCCTGTTTTCCATAAAATCAAAATAAAAGAAGTAAGAAAAGAATCACCTGATGCCGTTTCGGTACATTTCGAAATCCCTGAGCATATCAGAGAAGAATACCGATACAAGCCAGGGCAATACCTTACTCTTAAAGTAACCGTAAATGGTGAGGAGCTCAGAAGGTCATATTCCCTTTGCACAAGCCCTTACGTTGATGATATTCCTGCAATTGCCGTAAAAAGGGTAGAAGATGGCAGGGTTTCGAACTACATAAACGATTGGTTTGCAGCAGGTCAAGAGCTTGAAGTAATGACCCCAATGGGTAATTTTACTACCGAACTCAATGAGTTTTATGCACGTCATTTTGTGCTTTATGCAGGTGGAAGTGGAGTAACCCCAATGATGTCAATTTTAAAGTCAGTTTTAGAAATAGAGCAATCAAGTCAGGTTACGCTGATTTACGGAAACCGTGATAAAGAGTCAATTATTTTTAACAAAGAACTTGATGAATTAGAAGGCCACTTTGCTGATAGGTTTAAAATTATACATACTCTAAATGATGCGCCAGCTGATTGGAACGGTGAAGTAGGTTTACTAACACCTGAAAAAGTTGCCGAGCTTTTAAAAGGAGTTGATACTGACCTTACCAATGCACAACATTTTATTTGTGGCCCTGGGGTAATGATGGATAGTGTAAAAACAGCCTTAGAAGGATTGAATATTCCAGCCGATAAAATAAATATTGAATACTTTACTTCAAAAATTGATCAAGGCGAAGCCGATGCGGCTGATTCAAGTGCAGGAGCGGTTGATAACACACCTTTCTCTGGTGTAGCTCAAATTGAAGTTGAGTTGCAAGGCGATAATTTTAGTGTTGAAGTAAGTGAAAAAGAAACTATTCTGCAAGCCGGTTTAGAAGCGGGAATAGATCCACCTTTTGCTTGCCAAATGGGTATTTGTACTACTTGCCGTGCCAAAATGCTTGAAGGTGCGGTGCACATGGACGAAACAGAAGGGTTAACGCAAGACGAACTTGATCAAAGCTATATTCTGACTTGTCAGTCGCATCCAAAATCAAATAAAATAAAGATTAGATACGAGTAAGCCTTTGCTGTTAAGCTAGTAGATTATAATACATTAAGCTATTGCGAGCGTAATAACCATGTTGCGTTTTTATAAGATTTATTTCTAAAGCGAGCTGAATTTTATAAACTGTAAAAGATAAAAAT
>JBMYOR010000033.1:0-4045 GCA_049599535.1 Bacteroidia bacterium
TGGGGTCGTGTAGTTATTGGAGGTTTGGCTTTAGGGATATTAATCTTTTTGTTACCGCCACTATATGGAGAAGGATACGAAACAATTAACCAGCTGCTTAATGCCAAACAAGGTCAAATTCTAGACAACAGCTTGTTTTTTAAAGAATACAGCAATGGTTGGTTTATACTTGTAATGATTGGTGTTTTAATTCTTGTAAAAGTATTTGCTACTGGTTTTACAATTGCTGCAGGCGGTAATGGTGGTGTATTTGCGCCTACCATGTTTACGGGTGCATTAGCGGGTTTTGGTTTAAGTAATTTTTTAAATAAGTTAGACTTTTTGCCATTTGAACTCTCAGAAAAAAACTTTGTAATGGTGGGTATGGCCGGTGTTGCATCGGGGCTAATGCATGCGCCTCTAACTTCTATTTTTCTTATTGCTGAAGTTACTGGAGGCTACGAATTAATTATACCATTAATAATTGTAGCCACACTCTCATTTGCCACCATAAGGTATTTTGAAAAACACTCTCACTACCACTTTGAGCTTGCTAAAAAAGGTCAGCTTCATTTTCATGATAAAGACAAAACGGTACTTAGCATAATGAAAGTGGAAAAGCTGATTGAAAAAGAGTTTAAGCCCGTGAATGTAAATGGGGTATTAAAAGATGTATTAGACGCTTTATCTAAATCAAAAAGAAATATTTATCCCATAATTGATGATGAAGAATTATTTATGGGCGTGGTTACACTTGATGATATTAGGGACATAATGTTTGACCCTAAAAAGCAAAAAACCATACCAATAAAAGATATAATGCACCGGCCTACCCAAACGGTTTCGCCAAACGACTCAATGGAAGAAGTAATGAGCAAATTTGACCAAAGTGGCTACTGGAACCTACCCGTGCTTGATCAAGGTAAATATTTAGGCTTTTTATCAAAAAGTAAAATATTTAACCATTACCGTGGTTTGCTTAGAAAAGATACCAAAGAAGACTCTGAAATAATTGACTAAACTGTAGAACCATTTTTGCAACATTACAATTAACTCTAATCAATATTATATAACGCCTGTATGACTCGAAGTGAACAAATTTTTGAGCTAATTAATTCTTTTAAAAAAGTACAAGAAACCGATAAGGTTACCAACTATAAAAACCCTCACCAACTATCTGAGCTGGTAAACTTAAGCTTAGGCAATAAGCACGGTAAACAGGCTATTGAAACTTTAGTTGAAGATTACATATCATATAGCGTAAAAACTGGCCATAAGCAGTATTTAAATCAATTGTTTAGTGGGTTTAATCAAGCTGGTTTGGTGGGCGAATTATTAGCCGCTTTAATGAATACATCAATGTATACTTATGAAGTGGCTCCACTTGCCACTTTAATTGAGCGAGAAGTAATTGCCAAAATGAACTCATATACGGGCTTTAGCAACGGCGACGGTATTTTTACATCAGGCGGCAGTAACTCTAATATGGTAGCTATGCTTTGCGCTAGGCACCAAATGTTTCCTGATTTTAAGCAAAAAGGAATGTCTGGTATGAAACCGATTTCTCTTTTTGTTTCTAAGCTTTCGCATTACTCATTTCAAAAAGGCAGCTACACTTTAGGTATAGGCTCTGATTACCTGTACGGAATTGAAACCAATAGCCGCGGCGAAATGGTGCCTGAAAAACTGAATGAGGCTATTGAACTTAGCAAGTCAAAAGGAGAACAGCCATTTTTTGTGGCTGCAACAGCTGGAACTACTGAGTTGGGTGCTTTTGACAATATTGAGAAAAACGGCGAAATAGCCCGAAAACATAACTTATGGTTTCATGTTGACGGCTCATGGGGTGGTTCAATAATATTAAGTAATACTTATAAAAATTTGTTTAAAGGATTAAACAAAGCCGATTCGTTTGCATGGAACGCCCATAAACTCATGAATGCTCCTTTAGTAGCATCGGCGCTTTTATTAAAAGATAATTCAATTTTATACAACGCTACATCGGCTAGTAAAACCGATTACATTTTTCACGAACACGATTTTAAGCAATACGATTTAGGCACAAAATCCTTGCAATGCGGGCGTAAAAACGATGCCCTAAAGGTTTGGTTTGCTTGGAAAGCTATTGGCGATGAGCAATATGCTAAAAACATTGACAAACTCATGAGTTTGGCCCAATATGCTCAATCAATAATTGAAAAAGATAACCGATTGGAACTCTTAGCTCCAACACAAACTTTAAACATCAATTTTAGGTACAATACCCCTCACATTGATGATTTAAACCAATTTAACCGCGATATAAGAAATGGATTAATTGAACAAGGAGACGTAATGGTAAATTACTGTCATCTCGGCGATATTATTTCAATTAGATTGGTTTTAGTAAATCAAGAAATTGAAAAAGAAGATTTAGACCATTTTTTTACGACATTCGCCAAAGCGGGTGATGAACTAGTAGCTAGGCAAAAAGATAAAACATTAAATGCTGGTTAAATGAAAGATCAAGAAGTTTTTGCACTCATTGAAAAAGAAAAACAAAGACAAACCCATGGCTTAGAGCTAATTGCATCAGAGAATTTTGTTTCTGAGCAGGTTTTAAATGCCGTAGGTTCTATAGCAACTAATAAATATGCCGAAGGATTACCTGGCAAGCGCTATTACGGTGGTTGCGAAGTAGTTGATCAAATTGAGAACCTTGCTATTGAGAGGGTTAAAAAGCTTTTTAATGCATCATGGGCCAACGTGCAGCCCCACTCAGGTTCTCAGGCCAATGCCGCAGTATTTTTATCAATGCTAAGCCCTGGCGATACTATTTTGGGTTTCGACCTTGCCCACGGTGGGCACCTTACACATGGTTCTCCAGTTAATTTTTCGGGCAGAACTTATAATGCTACATTTTATCAAGTAGCTGAAGAAACCGGCACCATTGACTATGATTTAATGAAAAAGCGTGCACTTGAGCACAAGCCAAAGTTAATTATTGCAGGTGCTAGCGCATATTCTCGAGATTGGGATTACGCATTAATGAGACAAATAGCTGATGAAGTAGGCGCACTGCTTATGGCCGATATTTCTCACCCTGCCGGTTTAATTGCTACGGGGTTGCTTAATCACCCTTTTCCTCATTGTCATATTGCTACATCAACCACGCACAAAACTTTGCGCGGCCCCCGTGGCGGTATTATTATGCTTGGCGAAAATTTCGAAAATCCTTTTGGCTTTAAAACCCCTAAAGGTGTAACTAAAAAAATGTCGCAGTTATTAGATGGCGCCGTTTTTCCGGGTACCCAAGGTGGCCCATTAGAGCACGTAATTGCCGGTAAAGCTGTTGCATTTGGAGAAGCACTTACCGATGATTTTAAGGATTACACTAAAACTGTGGTGGCCAATGCACAAGCAATGGCAAAAGCATTGGTAAACAAAGGCTACAAAATAATCTCAGACGGTACCGACAATCATTTAATGCTTATTGATTTGAGAAACAAAAGCATAACGGGTAAAGAAGCTGAGAACTCACTTATAAAAGCTGATATTACGGTAAATAAAAACATGGTTCCTTTTGATGATAAATCTCCATTTGTTACCTCAGGATTCAGAATAGGTTCAGCGGCCATTACTTCTCGTGGTTTAAAACCAGCAGATATGCCTAAAGTTATTGACCTAATTGATATGGCATTAATGAATAAAGAAAACGAATTAAAACTTAACGAAGTAAAAGAAGCGGTAAACGACATGATGGGACACCTACCATTATTTCAGTTTAAATAAAAAGTATGAAACACCCATTTTTTCTCACATTATCGATTTTAACCCTTTTGGGATTTAAAGGTGACAAAAACAAAATCACCTTGGGCAGCCATGTAGAAACTTGTTACGCAGTAGCCTATAGTCCGTTTAGTAAATGGATTGCAAGTGGCAGTAACGATAATAAAATAATGATATGGGATGCCAATAAACGCAAACTAGAGAAAGAATGGGTGGGTCATTCTATTGGTGTAAAAGATTTAGCATTTACGCCAACTGGTGATTATTTAATTAGTGCCGGACTTGATAATCAAATTAA
>JBMYOR010000033.1:4055-12839 GCA_049599535.1 Bacteroidia bacterium
GTATGGGACACTAAAAATTGGAAGCTTAAAAAAGTGCTAAACGAACACAATAAGCAGGTATTGGCAATAGCCATTGCGCCTGATGGCAAAACCCTATACAGTGGTGGCGATGATAAAAAAATAATTGTTTGGAGCCTTGAAAGCTTTAAAAAAACAGGCGAACTTCAAGGTCATTTCGACCGCGTTTTAAGCCTTAACATATCAAAAAATGGCAAGTATATGGCAAGCACAGGCGGCGATAGATTGGTTAAATCGCCGGGTAACTTAAAAATTTGGAATTTAGAAACTCAAAAATTAGAGTTTAACCTTGAAACAGAAACAAATGCCATACAAGATGCAGCATTAAGTAGTAAGGGTACCCTTGTGCTATACGCGGGTAATTTTAGTGATGCCATACTCATGAAATGGCAAGTAAACAAGATAGCAGCTAAGAAAAAAATAACCGAATTTGGAATTAATTCAGTGGTTTTACATGGCCTTCAAACGTATTTGGCATCAACTTACAGTGGTGATATAATAAGTTGGAAAATTGGGGGTGAATCAAGTGTAATTGACTCTCACGAAAAAGATGCAGTAAGCGTTTCTCTATCACCAAACAAATCGTGGTTGGTTACTGGTGGAGCCGATGGTAAAGTAAAACTAGTTAAAGTAGCTAAGGAGTAATGTTTAATATATGGCTTGAGAATATGCTATGTTTTTAACGGCTTCTTCGGGAGTTTTTCCTACCTCGGTATTCATAATCAAATGCCTTCCAAAATATTCTACCATTTTGGTTTTCTTATTAAGCTTTAATACCAACACATTATAATACTCAGTACCACCTTGAGTACGTACCGATTCAACAACAGCTGGCAATGCTCTAGAAAACTTTCTAAATAGCTTTTTTCTTACCCCAAAAGATATGTAGCACTTATCTCCTTCTTGTAAGTGTACAGACTGTCTTTTTGCCGTTCTTAGTGGCTTTACGCCTGTAACCGTTGTAGGCAATTCATCAATTATTTTTAAATAATCTCTGTTTTCAATATATTCATGCGATAGAGTAGAATAATTTAAAGCTATTTTTTCAAGTAACCAATTGGGATATTGGTCTTGATCATTAACATTTTCTACACCTTGACTACTAATGATTTTTCTTCTCTCTTTGGAAATGAACTTTGAAACGGGATTCCAACTAATACTTTCTGCTCGTTTATATTCTAACAGTTCCTTACCTAAAATCTTATTAAGTAAGTTTTTTCTGAAATTATAATTTTCAGAAATATAGTTTTCTAGTTGTTCGTTAATTCCATTAACGGATAAAAGCATAGCTATCGCTTAAAGTTAATACTGCTAATTCTAAAATGATACCAAGAACAACATTATAGAAAAAACGTCAATTACGGGCATTCCCAATCCACAATTATGTGGAAATCGTAGATAGCAAGTCTACATATGGGAAATATTTTCTAACTGATACAGCTATTCATCTTCCGAGATACTAATTCCAACATCTGTTAATACGTGTTCATCAACGCGTGATGGCGCATCTAACATGGTGTCTTTACCTGCATTATTTTTTGGAAAAGCAATTACATCTCTAATACTTGTAGTACCCGCAAGTATAGCACACAGCCTATCAAAACCAAAAGCCAAACCACCATGGGGTGGTGCACCATACTTTAGTGCCCCTAGCAAAAATCCAAATTTGTAGTTGTACTCATCTTCATCCATGCCAATTAATTTAAATACTCTTTGTTGCACTTCATTGGTATGAATTCTTATTGAACCACCGCCTACTTCCCAGCCATTTATAACCATATCATAGGCTTTAGATCTGGCTGTGCCTTTTTCGAGCAAGTGTAAATCTTCATCTTTTGGAGCCGTAAAAGGATGATGTAAAGAATCAAAACGATTTTCATCTTCGTTCCATTCTACCATAGGAAAATCAACCACCCACAATGGCGCATAGGTATTAGAGTCAAAAAGCTCCAACTCTTTGCCTAGTTTTAATCTTAGCTCGCCTAAAGTAAGCTGTACTTTCTTTTTATCTCCTGCCAAAATAAGTAGTAAATCACCTGGCTTAGCATCAAACTTAGCCACCCATTTTGCTTTTTCATCTTCACTAAAAAACTTATCTACTGGCGATTTGGTGCTACCATCTTCATTCACTTTAAGCCAAACCAAGCCTTTCATTCCAAATCTTGGCTCCTTAACGTAATTAGTTAATTTATCAATTTGCTTTCGCGAATATGAAGAAGCACCCGTGGCATTAATACCTGCTACTAACCCATTTTCATCAGCAATCACATTGCTAAATGGTGCAAATTCAACGCCCGAAACCACATTATTTAATTCATGAATTTGCATATCATACCTTAAATCAGGCCTATCGGTACCATAAGTATCCATGGCCTGCTCATAGGTTAAAATCGGAAAATCACCTAAATCTACCCCCTTAATTTCCATAAACATCTCTTTTACCATTCCGGTAAAAATGGTCATGATGTCGTTCTCATCAACAAAAGACATTTCGCAATCAATTTGCGTAAATTCTGGCTGACGATCTGCTCTAAAATCTTCGTCTCTAAAGCACTTTACAATTTGAAAATAACGTTCGAAGCCAGAAACCATAAGCAGCTGCTTAAAGGTTTGCGGCGATTGCGGAAGCGCATAAAAAGTACCTTGATGTAATCTTGATGGCACAACAAAGTCTCTTGCCCCTTCTGGTGTTGATTTAATTAAAAACGGTGTTTCTATCTCGGTAAACTCTTCGTCAGAAAGGTATTTTCTTGTAATCTGCAACATTTTATGCCTCAGCATAATGTTATCTTGAATTGGCTTTCGGCGCAAATCCAAATATCTGTATTGCATGCGTAGCTCTTCGCCGCCATCAGTTTTATCTTCAATAGTAAATGGTGGTATATCTGACGTATTTAAAATATCTAATTTTTCTACTTTAATTTCAATATCGCCGGTAGGCATTTTGGGATTTTTTGATTCTCTCTCAACCACCATACCTTCGGCTCTAATAACATACTCACGACCTAATGAATTGGCTTTTTCGAGCAATTGAGTGCTAGTAGCCCCCACTTCAAAAAGCAGTTGTGTTTCACCAAATTTATCTCGAAGCACTACCCAATAAAGGTGTCCGGTATCTCTTACGCGCTGTACCCAACCGCTTAATATTACTTGTTCGCCAACATTTTCAATCCGTAATTCGCCGCAGTTATGTGATCTGTATTGCATTTTTATATTCAGTGAGAATCAGCCTACAAAAGTATTGCACCCACCTAAGCCCGTAAAATATTGAGCGGATTAATAACCTGCTTTTTTAAAAAGCTTAAACGCATGCTTAGCCCCTGCACTAAATGCCACTGTATTTTTTTCGAATTGTCCTTGAATGGTTTCTTTTAATTCGGGTATTAAATCTGGGTATCGCATTGCAATTTGGCTTGAAATATTCATGGCATGAAATTTAGCCGCTACTACTTCATTACTATCAACTAGCATTTTTGTGCAATAATCGTAAAGCTCATCTTCCCATTTTTTAGGAATACTGCAAGCGGCAATGGTTTTACCAATATTGCGTTTTACGCTTGAGCTATTTGTTGTTAAATAAACTTTTGCCAAACTGTTAAAATATTGGCTTTGCAGCTTTGAGTTTGGTATTACCAAGTTCTCTATTAACCAAGCTGCTCGCATAGCCAAGGGGTTATTGTGTTGAAGCAATGCAAATAGCGGTTTAAAATCAATTTGATTTATGTTAATCTCATTGGCCAAAGCTAAAATATCAGCTTTTGATACTTTACTTTTTAGGCGTTCTATTATAGAATCTAAATTTCTCAAGCTAATACTAAATATTTTGCTTTTGCTAATATAACAAATGGCATTTACAAATCTATTTATAGTAAATCATTGGCTAAATTGGCAAGCTCTGAACGTTCGCCTTTTTCAAGAGTAATATGGGCATAAAGCTCATGCTGACCAATTTTATCTATCATATAGCTCAGGCCATTACTTTGAGCATCTAGATATGGTGTATCAATTTGCCTAACATCACCCGTAAAAACAATTTTTGTATTTTCTCCGGCTCTTGATATTATAGTTTTAATCTCATGTGGTGTTAGATTTTGAGCTTCATCTACTATAAAAAAAATATTACTCAAACTTCTGCCGCGTATATAGGCCAAAGGCTGAATAAGTATTTTCTCGGTTTCAATCATTTGATTGATTTTTTGATGCCTTGTATCTGTTTCGCTAAACTGAGCTTGTATAAATTTAAGGTTATCCCAAAGGGGTTCCATGTAGGGGTTAAGCTTTGATTTAATATCGCCCGGCAAATAGCCAACATCTCTATTTGAAAGCGGCACAATTGGCCTTGCAATAAAAATCTGTCGGTACTCTTTCTTTTGCTCTAATGCCCCTGCTAATGCCAAAAGTGTTTTTCCTGTGCCTGCTACGCCCTGCAAGCTTACAAGTTTAACCTTTGGATTTAAAAGGGCATGCAATGCAAAAACCTGCTCTGCATTACGCGGATGTATGCCATAAGCCCCTTTTTTTTCGAGCCTTTCAAGTATATCTCTATTTGAGTTATAAAAAGCCATTACAGATTTTTTACCCTCCTTTAAAATGTAATACCCATTTATTCTTGGCTTTTTAATTCCAGCATCTGACAGAATAATTTCGCCATCGCTATATAATGCGTCAATAGCTAAATCTTGACCTTTATCAAAAAGAGCCCAACCTTTATTTAAAGTATCTACATCATGTACCTTATCAGTGGTAAAGTCTTCAGACGATAAGCCCAAGGCTTTGGCTTTTAACCTAAGATTTATATCTTTAGAAATTAAGATTACCGTTTTTTTAGGATATCGTTTTTTAATAGTCAATGCAGCATTAAGTATGTGATGATCTCCTTTTAACTCGCCAAAAACCAAATTCACATCACTTTTGGCTTCATTCTCGTTCATTATTACGGTAAAAGCCCCCCTATTTTTACCACCTATTGGCACCCATTGTTGTAAGCTAAAATCGTGCGCAAGCTTATCAATTATTCTAATAAATTGCCTTGCGTTAAAGTTCTTTACATCATTACCTTTTTTAAAATTATCAATTTCTTCGAGTACGGTAATTGGTATGGCAATATCGTGCTCTTGAAAACTCAAAAAGGCATTAAAATCATGAAGAATAACCGATGTATCTAAAACGAAAATTTTTTGAACCTTTTTTTTAACGGGCATATTTTCTTGTGTTTATATTGTTAGGAGTAATACTGCCTTAATATGGTTTTGGTAAGGTAGCAAAATGCTCGATAACAAAAACATCTACAAAAGTGGATATGTTACCAACTATGCAATAACACACTGGAATACTGCAAGTTAAACGTTGAAAAAACGCGCTCAATTTTCTTAACACGTGAGCGGGAATTGTAAATTTATTTCAAAATAAATTTGGCAGGTTCATTTTTTTTTTGATATTCGCCACGGTTAGCTGAAGAAACTCAATTGAAAAAGCCCGGGATTTTAGCTATGTGAATTGGAGGCAAACCAACATTTTTTTCATCTAATTAAAATTTTAATTAGATGAAAAATCTAACACTATTTTTATTTGCCTTTATGTTGGTAATTACGGCGTGTAATGATGAAGAAATTACAGCGCCCAAAAACGAAAAAGCGCCGCTAGTTGCAGAAAGTGCTAGCGACCCAAAATTTATTGTGTTTGAAAGCGTTAATGAGTACGATTCGATTTTGGATACATTGAGTAATATGAATGACAGTATGTTATTGGCTTGGGCGCAAGGCTTTGTAGGCTATAATTGCAGGCTTGCTGTAAGTAGCGAAAGCCAATTAGAAGCTGATGGCATTTATGATGAAGTGCTTGCCACCATACTAAGTGAACTAAACATAGTACAGATTGATGAACATGTATTTCAACTAAACTTTAGTACCGAAGAAGTTTATGCCCTCCATGAAAATGATTTTGATAATCCATCGGATTTTAATAGCGAGAATGCTAATATGGATGTTTATTCGTTTGGGGATGATGTGTTGGACGCCGTAGCAAATAAAACGCATACCAATTGTAATAAAGAAAAGGATGGCCCATTAACTTGGTCACCAAGCAGTGGCTCAGGAGGTACACTCAAGCGTAAAATTGTTTATCAAAGAGCTGGCCTTTATCATTCAATTATAATCAAACACAAAAAGAACTATCGGGGACAACTGAATTTTGGATTTACAAGATTTGGTGAGAAAGTTGAGCCTGCTGATAGTTTCTTTTATAAGGTTAGAGGCGCAACTCAGCCTACACTTATTAGTCAAAAATCATTTGACAACGGAGGAAGACGTAGAGCTTATTCAGTTGATAACAGATTTTACGTTTCTAGAACACCTTTGGTTGAGTTTGAAGTTGCAGCTAATTTCTATTATGAATTACCTGGTGGTGGTGGTTCAAATAATGATGTGATGTCAATTTCATGCGGACATTAAAACATTTGAATTACGGCAAGAGGGCACATCCTCTTGCTGTAATTTTAATTCTATTTATTAACAGTGCTTGCGTTAAACAAATCGAATTCCCAAAAAATGAATTTGAAGATAGGTTAATTGTAGGCTCCTTAATCTCACCCAACAAACCAATTGAAGTTTACTTCTCAAGGCTAACTGACATAGCTTCGGATTACCCAATAGTTGATTTGGAAAAGTTCATTTTTGAGTTACGAAAAAATAATGACATAATTACATACAGCGAATTCAATGAAAACCGGTTTTTATTTATTGAATCCGTTAATGCAGGTGATTCTTTTCATTTGAAATTAAACTATCAAGATATACTCGTTAACGCAAGTACCTGTATACCAAAACAGGCAAGAGGCTTAACTCTTACACAAAGCGATTCTTTTCACTATAATGAAACTTTAAATATCGATCATCCAATTCTTACCGCTTCGTTTAGTAAAGTAGATGGGTTTATTAATTACTATGAATGTACTGCATTGTGGCAAGGTCTTAGAAAAAATGGAGAATGGACAGACATGGGTAATAAAAATATGCTTTTGGTTGGTAAAAACAAATGGAAAGTATCAGAGATAAGCGAGTACACTCAGTTTTACGCTGTATTTAGCGATAGCCTTTTTAAAGATTCTGTTTACTTTCAATTTATAGCTCCAGGTGCTGGTTCACGTGGTAATATTCCACATGAAACTTGGAAAATTACCTTAATTGTGAATAGTTTAAGTCCTGAATTGTACTTATACAAAAAGCAATTGTACAAACATAGAGCTACTAAAAACAATGACCTTTTTGCTGGTCCATCTGTACCTGTTCAACTCTATTCTAACATAAACAACGGCAAAGGCATTTTCGCAGGCTATTCAACCGCTACAGCGGAAATAATTGTTGAAATTAAAGAATGAAAATTGCGTATTACATATCCATGCGTCGAATGATAATTCGTTCATTTATGGGATATCCAATATTGTCAATTTTTCTTAGTGTCTCTTGCCTTAAACAAATAGAGTTTCCAGAAAATGAATACGAGCGAAATCGTTCATGCAATGGGTTCGTTCATGCAGATAGCTCAATAAACATTTTTTTCATTTCTAATTCTGATTTTTACTCCAACCCAAATTTTGTTCAAAATGGAATTTCTGCACAAATCAAAGTAAACAATAGCGAAGTTTATGAATTAGTTAAATGCAAAGGGTCATTTTACAGCTCTTTTAAACCTTCTTTTGGCGACTCAATAGCACTTTTATTTAGCTATAACAATTTGACAGATTATTCTGCCAAAACCTATGTGCCGTTTCCGGTAACAAACATTTTAACCTTTCAAAAAGACACATTTTATATCGACGAAAGTGGTATAAAGGCACCAATTATAAATGTCTCTTTCCAAAATGCAAAAACCCCAAATCAAACCAATTATTATGAAATACGAACCAATGTAAGCACAGCCATAGATTCAACTGGAAATTGGAAACCTTATTACTTACCTTATACAACGCCCATTGGTGAAAATTCACAAAAAATAAATGAACTTGAAGAATACTCAATTTATAAGCTATTATTTAATGATAGTCTATTCAAAAAAGACAAGGTGTCTTTTGATCTTATTGTATCAAGTATTTCGGATGGAAAAAAGTTACTTGTTGATAGTGTAAAGACGCAAGTGGTTGTTAGAAGTGTCAGTAAAGAATATTACCACTTTATGAAAAGTTATATAAAACATCAAGCAAATAGAAGCAATGATCTTTTTTCTGGCCCTTCTGTACCTATTCAACTTTATTCTAACATAAAAAATGGCAACGGTATTTTTGCAGGCTATTCTACTACAACTGCAGAACTAGTGGTGCATCATTACGAATGAAACCAATTCTTTTTGCATTTATAGCCATTTGTCCCTTTTTCACAAATGCTCAAATCCTAAAAGGCCGAGTAATTGACCAAGAAACCAAAGAACCTTTGGTTGGTGCATCATTATTCATTCAGGGATCATCTAAAGGCGCGGCTTCTGATTCTAGTGGAAGGTTTTTATTAAATGTAAAAGCTGCTTCTAAAATAATAATAAGCCATACCGGATATATCACCGATACAATCAACTTAAACCTTACAAAAGATAGCTTTGCCGTTTTCAAACTACAAAAAGGTATAAGGTTAAATGAAGTAGTAATTGAAGATACGAAGGTTTCTATTGCCAAACCAAATGTTATAAGCTTAGATGCAAAGCAATTAAAAACCATACCCACTATTGGTGGCGAAGCTGATGTACTAAAAGCCTTGCAAATATTACCTGGTGTAAGCAGCG